>JACNJI010000513.1 GCA_014382645.1 Verrucomicrobiota bacterium
CCTTTCGACTCATGTCCCGGGACGAGATGACCCGGATTTTTGATTCTCTTGCAGTAAAGACAACGAATAAGGAACGATTGGCATCCGTCCGCCCCAAGACGTACCACCTCGGTTCGCGTTCGGAATGCTTTCCGTCATCAAACAACAAGATGGGCTGATTGAAAAAGACCTGTTCGGCCTCCAAGTGAGTGACGCCATGCTTCTCCCAATTCTTCAGAAGGTTGGCCTCGTCCCAATCGAAACCAGTAATGTCTTCGATCATTATTGTATATCTAGGCAATATACATAAGGAAGTCAAGGCACGGGTTTAAAATCCTACTCCTTTCGCTTTTCCTTGTCCTTGCGAGGAGGCTCTCGCAGAGGCCGACGCGGAAATCCAGTCTTAGTCGTGGTGGGCGTTGCCCATGGTTCCGCTGGATTGCCGCGTCGCTCACGCTCCTCGCAATGACAGGGTGTGTGTGGTGACTGGGGGGCAAAGGGAGTGTGTTCGGAATTGGGAACTATTACGATTGGAGTTCGTTTAGGTGATAAGCCACGCGCTGCCCCCTTTTTGTCATTGCGAGCCCTTCGGGGCGCGGCAATCCAGTCAGGATCGTGGTGGGCGCTGCCCGTGGTTCCGCTGGATTGCCGCGTCGGGGCTGCGCCCCTCCTCGCAATGACAATGCGGGGGGAATTTTTTACTTTAGGAGGCGAAAGAGTCTGCTTCGCTAGGGTTTCATTTCGGCTATCCATCGGCGGATTAGGTCGGCCCCGAATTCGTCCACGGTCTTGCGACCGATCACGGGCATTTGGCCGGGGCCGACGATTGTCATGCGGTGGAGCAGGACGGAGCGATCGGGCTTGCCGCGAGCAACAAGGCGGGCGTCGCGGATGCCGAAGTCGAGGTGCTTGGGCTTGAGGTCGAAGAGTTCCCGCTTGTCGGGCTCGACGGCGTGGGAGAGGTTGATCATGGCGTTGCCCCCGCCTGCGCCCACGTGGCAGTTGGCGCAGTTGGCCTGAAGGTAGGAACGGGCCCGGGCGTCGAGCGGCATGGTTTCGTCGAGAGGGTCTGCTTGGCGGGCATAGGCGGGGGAAGAAGGTGTGCGAACCAGCCGATCCGAACGAGCGTGCGGATAGGGACGATCACCGCCGAAGAGCTCTTTTACGCGGTCTTTCACGCCATCCAGAACCTCTGGTAATTGGCGGCGCTCGTGGTCTTCCTTTTGCAAGAGCTCGTTGCGGAGGGTGTTTCGGGTTTCGCCGGACCAGTCGTCGCTCAGGAGACCGAGACGATCGAGGACGCGCAACTGGTTGTCGACAGACTGCGGATAGGGATGGTCGCGATTCATTTGGAGGGTGTTCATGCCGAGAGCGAACCCGGCGGCCCGAGAGTGGCAGAACATGCACTCGGCCCGACTGGCGTGGCGCCACGCTTGCTTGCGAATGCCGCCCGGAGAGGCAAGGGACAGGGTGACCTCCTCGCCGCTTTCGCCGACGAGGTCGGCATCGGTTCCGGAATCGTTCCACTTGTATACGTAGGCTGCCCAGTCGCCGCCCTGCAAGGTGAGCAACTGGGTTTCCACGGGACGTTCTCCGGCAGGCGCGGGATAGGAAAGCGTCTTGAGGAGAACGGTGCCCTCGGGCAATTCCCAGACGCCTCGGTTACGAAACCCTACGGGCAAGGTGGAAAGCTCGCCGGTTTCGTCGGGGAAGGCAGGCAGGGCAAGCGCCCTACTCTGCCCGGCTCCGTCGGCCCATTGCTCGGCGTTCACCGAATAGGCCAAGACTCCGGGAGCGAGTACGCGCTTGGACAGGTCGGAGAACAGACCGGTGGCGGACAGGGTTTTCGGGAACGCGTTTTCCTTGACCTCGGGGGGCGTGGGAACGAGACGTTGGATGGAGCCTCCCAGCTTGCTCTCGCCGTGATCGAGCACGAGGAGTTCGCCACGCGAATCCAGATTGAAGTCGGTGATCTTGAGCGAGGTGTCGGCCAATTCGATCGGGATGGTCGCTTTTTTCCCGTCGTGGCTCGCAGCCCAAATCTTGCCCGTTAAGTAATCACCGTAAAGGTAACTGCCATTAAGCTTCGGGAGAGCTTTGCCTCGATAGACGATCCCGCCTGTCAGGGATCGGGACTCGGCATGCGAATGCTCGAAAATCGGCTTGCTCACGGGGGTCGGGCCGAGCTTGCGATCGGCGTAAAAGGGACGACTGCCCTCGAAGACGCTCCAACCGTAGTTGGCCCCCTTGGTCACGAAGTAGACCTGCTCCCAGAGATCCTGGCCATTGTTGCCCACCCAGACGTGACCGGTGACCTCGTCGACGTCTATGCGCCACGGGTTACGGAACCCGTAGGCCCAAGTCTCGGGGGCGAAACCGGCTTGGCCGACGAAGGGGTTGTCGGCGGGCACGGAGTAAAGTTTGCCGTCGGCGGGCTTGTCCACGTCTATGCGAAGAAGCTTGGCATGCAGACCGTCTGTGCGCTGTCCATTGAGGCGGACGTCGGAATCGGTGGAACCGTCTCCCGTGGTGACGTAGAGAAAACCATCGGGCCCGAAGTCGATGGCGGCGCCGTTGTGCCCGTTGCCGTCCCAGGTGAGAAAGACGACCTCGGAATCGGGATCGATGCCGTGGGTGGAAGGGTCGAGACGAAAGCGAGAGACTCGAGTGTTATTGCCGTCGTTCCAACCGATGAAGAGGTAACCGTTCTCGGCGAAGCGCGGATGGAAGGCGAAATCGTAGGCCGTGCCCTTTTGGGTCAGGACAGCCTGGACGGACTCGACCTCGGGTTTGTCCTCAAAACGAATGATCCGGGTGTTGCCGTACGCCCTGTCCTGCGTGATGGCCAGGAGAACGTTGGCGTTGGGGATGGCAACGACCGATATGGGCATGCTCAAACCCTCCAATTTCGGATAGGCGTTTTGCGGCTCATAGGGCGAAGGCTTGCCCGGACGCCCCCTCGACCAAGCCTTTCTCAATCTTCTTGTATTTCGCTACCACGTCCTCTCGCGGCTGCAGGTCTGCGATAACGGCCTGCACGCGCTGCCCGTAAACGTTATCCCCCGCCGCCACTTTCGCTGCATCGAGCAGATCTCGCAACTTGAGCGCCGTTGCCAGAGAAACGTTCCACATATACCCTCGTCCCCTGCCTTTGCTTTCATCCTTGACGGCAAGATTCTTCTCGGCGAAGTCAATCGCCGCCTTCATCTGCTTTGCCGCCGGTCCGTAGAACATTCGGCAGTACTCGTCGAGTACCTGGTCCACGTCCAGGTCGGCATCCCAATGGAAGCGGGACTGGACATAGAGCGTAATGTGCTCAAGCCCCGGTCTCTTCCATTTGCCCCGGAACTGGCTCTTTTCGCCTATTTCACCAGCCGAGATTCCTTTGAGCTCCTTAAGTTCCCGGGCCGTGGCACGCGGGAAGATTATAGGATAGGAAATCGGAATCCCTCGGACGCCGGGCGCCGCCACGCCCGAAACATGATAACGGTTGTTCTCGCTCCGAAGGATATGTCCCGGTGCCATCTTGCTTTGCCACTTTTCCACGCGCGCCCAGAATTCCGCCCAGTGCTCGGCATCCAGCATTTTCGGGCGGCCGGAATTGGAGATCCAGACCGCAAGATTCGGACTGAACTTCTCGATGGTATCGGGGGCGTCGATGTACGAGGTATAGGCGCCACAGGTGATGAGTTTCTCCGGATGCGTCTTGTAGACCTCACGGGCCACGCGGTCGGCGAATTCCCAGACCATTTCCGAGGCCGTCTTGTCCTTGCATTTTTCGCACTGGCAGTGTTTCAGACCATCGCCCGGCCAGACCCCAAGATGTGATAGGTTATACTCGTCGAAAACAAAACGGATATAGTTGACGGCTTCCTGCTCCATTCCCTTGGAACTGTAGCACACCGTGCCCATGTCGTTGTGATCGGTGTCCCGCTTGCCGCCGATGAGCGCGTAGTACTCGGGGTGGGTCTTACGCATCGCCTCCGTGCGGTGAACTTCCATCAGTCCATGCATACCCATATTCAGTCCAACATACGCGAAACTGGAGTTCACGCCGATGCGCCGCGCCCAGATAACGTCGTCGAATCCGAACGACGAATAATTGTACCACGTATATGCGCGGAGTGGGTAATCGGGCTTGACGAGTTCGTCACGGGGGCCGACTTTTTCGAGGGTGGCTGTTTTGGGGAGAACTTCTCCCAGTTCGCCCGCCATGAACCAGTGCGCGCCCAACTGGCGCAAGAGCGCGTACACGGCATTGAGCGAACCGCCTTCATCATGGAGCCAGAATCCCTTGAGCGCCTTGCCACCAGTCATCCAAAGTAAAAATGAACCCTTTCCATATTTGTCATCAAGTATTTTTGCGAAGTCTTTAGGACTCCATAAGTCAGCCCGAACGTTTCTAAATGGAGTCGCCCAGGTCGAGTCGGTCAAACCGCTTTCCTTGACGGCCTTATCCCATTTTTTTTGAGATTCAAGGTCCCCCCGTCTTTTGGGAATGGGATACTTGTCAGCATCAAAATCATTGTCATTGCCGATGAGCGCCAGCCAGTCATTCCTTGAAACTATCCGATAGGCCCCGTATTTCAATCCATCGTCCTTGATACCGAGTTTTTCCGTTTCAGGACTCTTGCCCACATAAATTTTTACCGCAATCGAGGCATCAGGGGTAGTTACAATTGGCAAACGCGCCCCGCTGATTTTTTCTATCCCTCGTTGCAATTCTAAAGCCGCCAATGTTGCCATGCGTGGGCGGTTCTTATCAGCAATGACAATCTGAGCGTTGGGCTTGCCCTCCTTGACGATCATCGGAACACCTTCGGCCATCAGGTTGAAAAACCAGAGGGCGCCCCCTATGAAAATAATAATTATTTTATTCATACTTATTCCTCGTATAACTTCCGTAACGTGTAAATTTTGCTTATCCCTCTTTATATAACCAATTTTCTTTTAAAAATTATTTTCGTAGCCAGATATTTAAAATCCAACCTATCCAGTGCAGCCCTACTTCTCTACCTCAACCCCTGCATCCGCGACCAGCTTTTCAGCCAGAGTAATACCGCCCCACGGGATTATGCCCTGCAGATGATAACCTAAGGAATAGTTATCTCTCTTTTTATCAAAGCTGTAGGAGTCTGGCATACTTTTGAGAATCAGTTTTTTGAATTTTCGGTTTACTGTTCAGCAAAGAGTCCGGCAAGGGCCGCTTCTCGGTAACCGAGGAACTGAATGCCATCTGCAGCCTTTTCTTCTTTGAGCCAGTCAGCAACTAAGACGATGTATTTGGCCCATTCGCCGACAAGAGTTTTACCGAGCCACCATAAGGCACGCGCAGTATTGGTATGTGCTTTGTCATCTTCTCCGACAAGGTCATCTCCTGTTTCGCCGGTAAGCGGCAGATCAAAGGCAATTATGCCATTGCTGTTTTTCACAAATGCCTCGTCGTTAAAGAGATATTTTTTTGCCGTTACGGTGTACCGCAACAAGCCAGTCATTGCCTTTTTCCGGAGCTGAGATCAGTGCAGGCAATACCAGACTGTCGCTGGTTTTAAAAGTAACTTTCCTGAAACTGCGGCCTGCTATATTCACATCGCCATGCTCATGAACAGCTTTAATTTGGTTGTCAAACTTCAAGCAGAGGATTCTGATCAACTCCTGCCTTTTTTTGATCAGCGTCAAATTCTGTAGCGACTTTAATTTCAGTTGCCCTTTTAGTGCAGTATTCAGCAATCCCAGTTATATGTTCAGGTCTTGTTCCCTTTTTGAAAACCATAACTTCGTCTTCACTGAGTGTCTTGACAGGAGTTTCCGCAATTGCAGAACCATCTCCCTTACTTTAAAGAAATCTCTCAAACCAGCCAAGCATAGTCTCTCTTATCTCAGGCCAGTAACCATGCGGAGTATTGAAAACTTCATTGGCAATACTGTTACCCGAACCATAAAATCTGTAAATTCCTTTTGCCCCCTTGTAGGAACGTAGCATTTCTTCAGGATAGAAGGTAGGATTCTTGTCATGCAATGCATTGCGAATTTGGAGGGCGCGTGGTGCGGCAAGAGCCAAGACATGACTTTCTTCAGTATATTCCATACCTCCCGGTAGACACTCGCAAATACAATTCAATAAATGACGCAGCATCTACGTACCCAGATAGAGTCTGCCGCTCATTGGATCGATCGAGTCAGTGGGTGCCCGACTCTTGGCTTGGTTTTGGTCATGATGACCACCCGGCCATGAGCGGAGCGAGCTACCTAATGAAACCTGAGGAGATTTGGGCCATGCCACTTCGAGCAAAAAACGGTATCAAAAAGGAACCTTTGAGCTTTACCAAGGGTAGCGGGTTGAGGATCGTTGGTACCGGGCACAGTTGGATGAGGCCGGGCTATGGTACGCTTCCGCACATTGCCCGAGCAGCCGGATTCGAGCAACGCATGCGCCTCAATACCCGTGGAGGGGAAGCTGGAGGCGCCCGTATGATGTGGGAACTCGAAAACGGTGTTCTTTCCAGCAAAGGGAAACCCTTCCCCGTCTGTATGGCCGCTATCGCGACAGGTCAATGGGACGTCATGATGTGGGGCAGCTATACCAACGATCGTCCGGAGTACTATTTCGGTTGGATCGAGTTCTGCCTCAAGTATAATCCGAGGATGGAGTTCTATCGCTTCAACGGATGGCCGCAGTGGGCCGATGGTTTTGGCGAGGGCGACAGGGAACCTCGGATCGAGAACTACCGTGCCTTTGCCAATAAACGCAGCCAGGCGGTCACGACCAAGCTGATGGCCGAAATCGACAAACGTTACCCTGGAAAAGTTCATGTCTTGCCTACTAACGAGGCGATGCTTCTGGCCCTCGAACTTTACTTCCAAGGGAAGTTGGACGGGATCAATGGACTCAATCGCAGGGTAGATGGAAAAAGCCCTTCCATTTGGAGCGACGGCGGGCACCTCGGCAAGGGTATGAACTGGCTCGAGGGCTACGTGTTCTATGCCACGCTTTATAAAAGGTCACCCGAGCTGATCAAGTCAAGTCCTCCGGAAAAAGTGCTCTCCGCCGAACTGGACAAGGTGTTTCGGAAGACTGCCTGGCAGGCCGTCGTGAACAATCCGCTTCCCGGTGTTTTCGACAGAAACGGCAACGGTATTGGTGATGAGATCGAGTCTCCTAAGGAAAAATGATGAAAAGATTACTCATGCTGTGCGCTTTGAGCGTTCAGGGGGCTCCGAACCCTAATCAGGCGATTGATCCCGAGCTGGAGCTGAGCTTGCTGGCATCGGGCATTCGGGAAGGCATGGAAATGACGGTTGCCTCCGATGGACGAGTCTTCATCGCCGAGCGGCCGGGCAAGGTAAAACTCTTTTCTCCCGACAAGCCCGGGCAATTGATTGAATTGATCGACCTGAAGTCGGATACGCGTTGCGAGGCAGGGCTCATCGGCATCGCCTTGGATCCGGGGTTCGACCAAAACCACTGGATCTATTTGCAACACACTGTGCCGGTGCAAGGGGACAAGGCGCACTACGAGCATCGACTGGGTCGTTTCGTTTTTCAGGACGAAAAGATCGATCCTGCCTCCGAGAAGGTGTTGCTCAAGATACGGGCCGACTCTGTCAAGCGTATCCACGAGTCTGGATCCATTGCCTTTGGTCCCGATGGGTTGCTTTATCTCTCGGTGG
>JACNJI010000206.1 GCA_014382645.1 Verrucomicrobiota bacterium
CGGCCATGATTTGTTCCTTCGTGTCGGGCCGGGATTCCCCACAGGACAGTAATGCCAGCATCAAACAGGAACAGGCACCCAAGATTGAGCGAGTTGCCTCGGGTGTATATCGGGTAGAGACCATACTTTTAGACAAGAACAGGAACCAAGTTTCCTTTCCTGCCGTAGTCAATCAGGTTCATGGTCTAGTCGAGTACGGAATCGTTCACGAGAACGGCAAGACCCACGAATCCCTCTTTCGTACGAAAGTTCGGCCAATTCATCTGAACTTCGTGCTTCTGTTGGCCAAGTTGAAGCCCGCCAAGGGTTTTATCGAAAATCTTTGGGCGGAAAAACCCAAACCGATGGATGTGAGAGCTCACACGGTCGCCATAGACGTTTCCTGGGACTTCAATGGCTCGAAGGGCATCGTCTCCCTCGGATCGCTTGCGCTTAATGAACAGGACGACCAACCGATTGGGCCCAATGCCTTCGTCTTCACCGGTTCCAAGTTTCTCGGCGGTGATTTTCAAGCCGAGTCGACTGGTTCGATCCTTGCCGTTTATGCCGACGATACGTCCATGATAAATAGCGCCGACTACGACAGCAATAACGACGACGTATGGTACGCCAACAAAAAGTCCTTACCTCCTCTGGAGACTCCTGTACTGATTACTTTGAAATTACCGAATAACGATCCGAACCCAAAACCGTTGCCACGACCATGAAGCCAATTTGTTTTTTCTCCATCTGCCTTGGACTTTTCCTTTCTGTTTTTTCCGGTTTTGGCGCACCCAAAGTCGAAGAGACGGTTGAGGATCGAAACAACCTTTCTCTTCGCAACGAAGTGGGGCGAGCCATCGAGAGGGGCGTGAAATGGCTCGCGACTGAACAAAACGCCACCTCCGGTCTTTGGGGGGGCGAAGAGTATCCGGCCATCACAGGCCTTTCTCTGCGAGCCATACTTGGAGATCCTGCCCGCAGAAACGGCGACAAATATTCTGCCGCCCTAGACAAAGGTTACTCTTTCATTCTTTCCAAAACCCAGAGTGATGGGGGTATCTACGGCAAAGGCCTCGCCTCTTACAATACTTCCATTTGCCTGATGGCCCTCCTGCAGCGCAAGAAACCCGAGTACAAACCGGTTATTCTCAAAGCCCGTAACTTTCTCATTAATCAACAGCATGATTTCGACTCTCGCGGAAAAAACGACAATGTTTTCGACGGGGGGATTGGTTATGGCGCCCGATGGGCTCACTCCGATCTTTCCAATACTCACCTCGCAATGGAAGCGCTCTTCTACACCAAGAAAATGATCGAAACCGAGGAGGGCGACAAACTTGACCTGGATTGGAAAGCGGCCATCGCCTTTGTCGAAAAATGCCAGAATCTTCCCGGAAACAATAAAGAGAAGTGGGTTAGCGAAGATCCTTCGGACCGTGGCGGCTTCGTGTATTTTCCGGGTAGCAGTATGGCGGGCGAGCGAAAGCTGGCCGGCGGCAAGGTGGCTTTGCGTTCCTACGGAAGTATGAGTTATGCCGGCATGCTTAGTTTCATTTATGCTGAAATGGATCCCAAGGATGACCGTGTGAAAGCCGTTAGGGATTGGCTCTCCCAAAACTACAGCGTGAAGGAGAATCCCGGTCTTGGTCCTCAGGGCATGTTCTATTATTTTCATACCATGGCAAAAGCCCTTTCTCTTTCCGGTTCTGAAAAGATAAAGGCCAAGGATGGTTCCCTCCATGATTGGCGGCATGAACTTGCCCGGAAACTTTTCGACCTGCAGAACCAAAAGGGTTACTGGCTTAATGAAAATGGACGATGGTGGGAGCGCGACCCTGTACTCGTTACCTCTTACGCCTTACTCACTCTTGAACGTATTTACTACAGTCTGTAGCTTTTTGCCTCTTCCTTTCCTTCGATCCGGACATTTGTCCTTTCGAGCGACATTGTGTATCCTGCTGTTCCTGTTCCCGGCTTTTGCTCAAAGCGCTACTGAAAAGTCGGTAATCGTTCCAAGCAACCCCGGCGATTCTCGAAGCTTTGCCAAGGTAGGTACGGGTTTGATTTTTGCAGATCTTCGCGAAGGAGATTCTCGTGAACTCGTATTAAAAAAACTTAAAGCAGCGAAATTTCGTGAAATTCATGAAGAAAAGGAAAAACGTCTGATCCGTTGCGCTGCCAAATTGAATGGCTTTCGCTACGAACTTGCCTGCAAGCTTGACGAGGAGGGCAAGCTTTTGCTCTGTCTCCTCGAAGGAAGCAAGGGTTGGCAATTTTCTTTTTACGATGAAACCCTTGAACCTCAGTGGAACAACCTTCGGGGGCTTTTGTCGGCGTTTTACGGCCCGAAGCGTTCTTCTCGACCACTTCCGCCACTCGACAAGGTGCCCATGGGAGACCCCGGCGGATACGTGACCGATACTTGGGAACTGCCCGATCGTATTCTCCTGCTCACCGTACAGGCATTTCAAGTCAAGGATTGCTGTACCAAGCGGATGGTGGAGTACTCCGGTTGCACCTTGCTCATTCAGCCCAAGTAAATGTTGTAGCCTTCGCTTGCCTGTGTTTTGCGATGACTTCCGTTTCTCGTAGTTGAAAAATCTTCGAAAATGGGCATCCTGCTCCATTTCCTCCAAATCAACCCATGGGTATTTTTTCAAAATTTCGAGCCGGATTCCGACAAGGTAGTAAAGCTATTCGCGGTGCTTTCGATCTTCTTTCCGGTCGAGGGAAACTAGACGAAGACACGCTTCTTGAGCTTGAGGAAGCCCTTTATGGAAGCGATTTCGGCGTAGAGACGACTGAGGAAATTCTCGATGGCATTCGCGAAGCTCACCGTAAGGACAAGGAACTCCGCGGTAAGGACGCCATCGTGTTGGCGAGAACGATCCTCACTCGAGTCTTGGAAGGGGCCGAAAGTGGTTTCGCTCCAAGTGAATCGCTCGAAGACAAACCCGAGGTCGTCTGCTTGATTGGGGTAAACGGTTCCGGCAAAACTACGACCTGTGCCAAGCTCGGGCACCTCTGGACGAATGCCGGTAATTCCGTCCTTCTTGGAGCCTGTGACACTTTTCGAGCCGCCGCGACCGAGCAATTGAAGAGTTGGTCAACCCGTTTGAGCCTTGACATCGTGGCGGGGCATCACGGATCTGATGCCGCCGCAGTCGCTTATGATGCTTATGCGGCGGCAGAATCACGGGGTCACGATCTTTTGCTTTTGGATACTGCTGGTCGCCTGCACGTCAAGGAGGGGCTAATGGAGGAGCTCTACAAGATGCGACGAGTTCTCCAAAAGAAGAATCCTGCCGCTCCGCACCATTCTTGGCTGGTTGTTGATGGATCTACGGGAGTGAATGCCGTCGAACAGGCACGCGTCTTTCATAAGAAATTCGGTCTATCCGGACTGGTTGTGACTAAGCTCGACGGGACCTCCAAGGGTGGAGCCATCGTAGGCATTTATCGAGAGCTGAAAATCCCCATTCACTTTGTAGGCCTTGGAGAAGCTCCTGATGACCTACAGCCTTTTTCGGTCGACCATTACGTGGATTCGATTCTTCCTTTGGAGGTCGAAACAGTCGAAGATTAGAGTTTCTGCCTGGCTCCGGTTCATGTTTGTCATTTCCTTTTTTTTTCGCATGCTTTGGTGGAGTAGATGGTTATGCAAGAAAAGGTGGTCCAACCATTGAGCGTTGGGTTGGGTGAACGTTCCTACGAGATTTTCGTTGGGCGTAACCTTTCTGTTGAAATCCGGCGTATGGTTGAATCTCTGGGCGAAAGCAACCGCCGCTTCGTGGTGTTGGCGGACGAGCAACTGGCAACTCTTCAACCGACTTTTCTTACCGATGCGTTTGGCGATGGTCCAAGGCTTGAACTACCTTCCGGGGAAACCACGAAGTCTCTAGAAAAGCTTGGGCTTGTCTTGGATTTCCTTGCCAACTCAAAACTGGATCGTTCGGCTTGCGTCTTCGTGGTTGGGGGAGGGGTGACCGGGGACCTTGGCGGTTTTGCCGCAGCATCCTTCCTTCGCGGAATCGATTTCATTCAAGTTCCGACCACCTTGTTGGCAATGGTCGATAGTTCCGTGGGAGGGAAAACGGGCATAAACCTCTCGGCGGGAAAGAACCTCGTGGGTGCTTTTCATCAACCTAGAGCGGTTTTTGCCGATGTGGATCTGCTTGCCTCATTGCCGCCTCGAGAATTTGCGGCGGGCATGGCGGAAGTAATCAAGTACGGACTCCTCGGCGATCGAGAGTTGTATGAGCGTCTACTCAAGTCGGAGACATTTACTGCGATCAGTCCTGAGATTGGGGATATCATTAAGCGTTGCTGTCAAAACAAAGCCCGAATTGTTGAAGGAGACGAGCGGGAAACCGATTCCGGGGTTGGTGGCCGAGCTCTGCTTAATCTTGGGCACACATTCGCTCACGCCATAGAGGCTGTCGCCGGGTATGGGGAATATTTGCATGGCGAAGCAGTGGCAATCGGGATGGTTTGCGCCCTTCGTCTTTCAGAAAAACTGGAATTTCTGGAACTCGGGCATGGTCCCGAATTGGAGGCTTTGCTTGATCGACAAGGTTTGCCCACGGTTTTGCGTGCTCCTTTGGCGTTGAAACCGTTACTGCATGCGATGCACTCGGACAAAAAGATCAAGGGTGGTATGCTTCGCTTTGTCGTGATGGATGCCGTTGGCGTGTCCCGCGTGGCAGAAGACGTTCCACTTTCACTTGTGGAGGACACTTGGCGAACGATTGGCGCCTCATAGGGAATTGACGATGGCGTGCTTCGAGGAAGAGGTGGTTCGAGCTTATTTCGAGGTGAACGGTTTTCTCGTTCGCTCGGCTGGGCATCCTTCCGAGGCGGGCAAAAAGAGGGCCGGTGCCTTGCCTACTCTGGCTGTCTTGAATCCGGAGGTGACGGAAAACGCCACCAATTTCAGTTTTCGCCTCTTTACCACTGACATCGGTAGGATTCGTGCCGCTATCGTTTCCATTCTGGGTTGGGATTCAATCGGTTTTTCGGCAAACTTACTTTCGAGCGATGCCGGTTTGCTGAAGTTCATAAAGGCGGAGGTCACGACCAAGCGCTTGAAATCCGGTTTTTCTCCCCCTGTCAATTTGCCGGAGGCTCGTATGGGCAATTGTTTACGACTGCTCGTGTTGCCTGCCTTGCCTAACGCGGAAGAAAAGATTAGAGAAGCACTGGAAGTGTTGCAAGAAGCCGGAGTACAAGGAGTCTACACTTTTCGCGTTATGCTGGAAAACTTATTAGGTCGAGTGAAACCCAATAGCGATTACTCGAAGTCGGAGTCGTTGCAAGCCCTTCGTTTTATAAAGGCCTACGGTCTTGCGAAGGAACCGCAACTCGAGATGTTCGGTGATGAATAGGATGACTGCCGCTATTCACGAAACCGCCATACTGGGAGCAGGGGCGAAACTGGGTTCTAATGTTAGGATAGGCCCTTACGCGATTGTGGAGGACGAGGTTGAATTGGGTTCCGATTGTTTTGTGGAGGCCCATGCAATCGTTAAAAATGGAACAGTGCTTGGGAATGGGTGTCGGGTAGGGCATTTCGCGGTGGTGGGCGGTGAACCTCAATATCTCGCGTTCGATCCCGCGACATCCTCGGGAGTCAAGGTGGGGAAGGGCACTCGTATCGGCGAGGGAGTCACCATTCACCGATCCATTCGTGAACAAGAGGACACGTGCGTGGGCGATAATGTTTTTCTCATGGGGTATTCGCATGTGGCCCATGATTGTTTGGTGGGAGATCAAGTCGTGGTTGCCAATGGGGCATTGCTTGGCGGACACGTCGAATTGGGAAAACACTGCTTTGTCGGTGGAGGTGCAGCTTTTCACCAGTTCGTCAGGGTAGGGGAAGGGGCTATGGTCGGTGGCATGGCCGAGGTCTCAGCTGATGTCCCACCCTTCGTCACCGTTGCTCGCCGCAATCTCGCCTGCGGTCTCAATCTCGTGGGCTTGCGCCGTCGAGAGTTTTCCCGAGAAGTGATTGGAGACATAAAGGAATGCTACCGAGCAGTCTATTTTCACGAAGGAAACCCGCAGAGTCGCGCGGAGAAGACATTGGCGTCAGGGGAACTTCCCTCCACTTCGCAAGGGAGAGAATTCTTGGAGTTTTTTCTATCCGGTGAGCGAGGCTTTGTTCGAAGCCGAAAGAAGCAAGTTCCCAAAGATGACTCTTGAACTCAGGCTCATCGCACATTATTTGGTGAAGTCTACATAGATGACCGTAACGCTAAATATTGATACTCAACCCGACCTTGTTCGCAAAGGCGACGAACGCTTGGTTCGCCTTACCGAATCCGCTGGAAGCAAGCTACATAAGCTTATTGATCGTGAAAAAACAGGTGATTTTTTACGTATTCGAATTACAGGTGGAGGATGCAATGGCCTTTCTTACAATATGAAATTCGTCCCATTGGGCAAAAAAGGCGATATTCTAGTTGAAAGCTCAGGCGTTGGCGTCCTTGTTGATTCCAAGACCGCACTTTACTTGCGGGGCACGACGCTTGAATTTTCCGACAAATTAGTCGGTGGAGGTTTCAAGTTCCAAAACCCAAACGCCACGGCCAGTTGTAGTTGTGGCGAAAGCTTCAACCTATAATTTCAATTTCCTTTTCTAAACAAAATCCCCGTTTAAAAGCTTGCCTCACCTCACCTAGAGGGCAATCCTTCCTCTTTTCGTAGATAATACTCTCCCATTTTTATGGCACCTTCTCAATCCCTTAATAGCCGCCGCCTGTCGGCGTGAATCAACTACATGGGCAAAAAGCCTAGCGGCAAAGGAAAACGCCGGTTTCAACACAACCGGAATTTTATACGAAAAAACCAGCGCATTCGCGTACCTGAAATTCGCGTAATCGGACCCAATGGTGAAATGCTTGGCGTCATGGCTCCCGAAGAAGCCATGGTCATTGCCAAAAAATATCGACTGGATCTTGTCGAGGTGGCACCCACTGCACAACCTCCGGTGTGCCGTATTCTGGAATTCGGCAAATACAAGTACGATCTGAGCAAGAGCAAGAAGAACAAGGAAAATAGCGGTGGAAAACGCGTCAAGGAAGCGAAGTTTCGGCCACGTATTGATACCCACGACTACGAAACCAAACTAAGACGATCTGAGAAGTTTTTACACCAAGGTTTCAAGCTCAAGCTTACAATGATGATGCGTGGGCGCGAAATGGAGCACATGGACATAGGCTTCGCTCGTCTAAGGCAGGCTGTAGTTGACTTGTCGGGAGTTGGTCGTGCTGATGACGAACCTAAGCGTGCGGGTCGATTTATAATGGTGAACCTTTCTCCTCTTCCCAAGAACCAACATGTCTTCAAATATAATTCCGTAGCCGAGGCCGCCGTGGAAGATCCCGATGATCAAGACGACGAGGAAGACATTGACGAACACGACGAGGAAGATAGCGAGGCAATCGCCGAGGAGGATGGACTATCCGAAGATGACGATTCGGAGGCCGAGACCTCTGCAACGTCGAAAGGGGATTCGGACTCGGAAGATTAATCTTCCTTCATTCGCCGCTGCGGAACCTGCAGATGGAATGGAAGCATTTGTTTTTTGTTGCCGCAGGCGGAGCCTTGGGGTCCGTCCTTCGGACATGGTTATGGTTCCTTCTGCACGGAGGATTTC
>JACNJI010000137.1 GCA_014382645.1 Verrucomicrobiota bacterium
TCGAGAAAGGACCGCGGCGAGTATCGCCTTTCATGATACCTTCACTAATCGCGAATATCGCCGGGGGTGTCATCGCGATCGAGTTTGGTGCCCAAGGTCCCAATTTCGCTGTCGTTAGTGCCTGCGCATCCGGATCTCATGCCATTGGCGAAGCTCTCCGCATGATGCGTTCGGGATTGGCCGACGTAATGCTCGCCGGAGGCAGCGAGGCATGCGTAACCCGTATTGGGTTCGCCGGATTTTGTTCCATGAAGGCGATGAGCACTCGCTACAACGACGATCCCACTAGGGCTTCTCGTCCTTTCGATGCGGGTCGCGACGGCTTCGTAATGGGAGAGGGGGCAGGTGTCCTCGTCCTCGAGACTCTCGAGCACGCCAAGGCTCGAGGAGCCACGATTCACGCCGAGTTAGCTGGCTATGCAGCCACTTGTGATGCCTATCACATTACTTCTCCCGATGTGGAAGCCAAAGCCCTAACGCGTTGCATGCAGTTGTCGTTGGACGATGCACGCCAAGTTCCCGAAGACATCGCCTACGTCAACGCTCACGGCACCTCCACCCCCTACAACGACCGCTCCGAAACCCTTGCCCTGAAAAACGTGTTCGGGGCCCATGCCAAAAACGGTCTCGCCGTCAGCTCCACGAAGTCAATGACCGGGCACCTTCTCGGCGCCGCCGGTGCGATCGAGGCCGCCGCCGTATGCAAGGCCATTGAGAACAACATCGCCCCTCCCACCATCAATTACGAAGAACCCGACCCCGAGTGCGACCTCGACTACGTACCCAATAAAGCGCGGGAAATGCCCATCAAAGTGGCCATGTCGAACAACTCCGGATTCGGTGGCCACAACGCCTCCCTAATCTTTAGGGAGTTCAGTTAGGCAACGATCCAATCCGCCTCAAAATCCTTGCAGGCCTATCCCCAGTTTCTTGGCTTGAGCGAGGACGGCTGCCTTGTCGAGAAGGAGGACGGAACCCGCCTCGAGGGCGGCGGCCGAAAGATTGGCGTCACCCATCACCTGCAGGGTCTGCAGACCGAACACGGGAACGTCGAAGCGGTTGTCCTGTTTGGTTTTTCCTGTCTTTACGAATAGGGTATTCTTAGCTCCGAAGGCGCCTGCTCGGGCGAGCATGGCATTCGTTCCCTCGAAGGCTTCCACGGCCAGTACCGTGCCTTGGCTTACGACCACGCCTTGGCCGACGTCGAGTCGGGCCGATTCTTGGGCGATCTCCACTCCGTGGGCGAGGTGCTCGGGTTCGATCCTGCTCTTGCCGCGAACCATCTCTCCAACTTCCGCGAGATCCTCGTCCATGAAGGTCCGGGCGTCGAGCAGGTGTACACCCGCTTTCTCGATCTCTTCGGCGATGGCCCCGAAGATGGTCTCGGCGTTTCTCCGATCCAGACCCGCCAGTAGGCGAACCGCCTTGAGGTCCGGATGCAACCCGCGAAAGAGTTTTCCCGGAGTCACTTGTCCCGCCATTACGGCGTAACCTGCGTCAAACTTCTTGAGAACCTTTAGAAGCTTACCCACTTGGCCAACTTTTACGGCAGCCCTTTCTTCGGGGCGAAAACTGGCGATCAATTCAGGAGAGGTCTCACCCTGAAGTTCCACTAGGCGCACGGATACGCCTGCAGCACGCGCCCGCTCGGCAAGCAGAATGGGGTAGGCGTCCCTTCCCGCGATCAGGGCCAGCGGTCTGCCGGCGGCGAAGTGATCAGGGAGGAAGCGCGACATACGGGGATTGGCCCTTTAGCCTTTGGCCACAAGGTTTACGAGCTTGCCGGGAACATAGATTTCGCGAACGAGTTCCTTGCCCTCGATGAATGGCAGGACGCGCTCATGCGTCTTGGCTGCGGCGATTACCTCGTCCTTGTCGACGTCTTTCGGGAAATTGCCTTCGCCTCGTAGTTTGCCGTTCACCTGAAAGACGATCACCATTTCGTCCGAAACCAGCAAGTCCTCTCTGAATTCGGGCCATGGATGGTTCGTAACTGAAGGGGTTCCCCCGAGCCGTTCCCAGAGCTCCTCCGACAGGTGCGGAGCAAAGGGGGCCAGAAGTCGGAGCAAGGTCTTGGCGGTCTCGGTTGAGTAGCCGCCCGACTTTTGTAAATGGTTTATGAGGATCATCATTTGCGAGATGGCGGTGTTGAATCGCAGGTTCTCGACGTCCTCCGTCACTTTCTTGATCGTCTCGTGAAGCAGGCGAAGGGTGTCGGCGTTGGTTTCCTCGCCATCGCTATGCTTGGAGTTGTCCGAGAACTCTCGCCAGACCTTCTTGAGGAAGCGGTTCACGCCCTCGATGCCCTTTTCGCTCCAGGGCTTTACCGCTTCCAAAGGTCCGAGGAACATTTCGAAGAGGCGAAGGGAATCGGCCCCGTAGGCATCGATCACGACGTCGGGGCTCACTACGTTACCCACGCTCTTGGACATTTTGTTTCCGTCCGCGCCGAGAATCAGGCCTTGGTGAAAGAGTTTCTTATACGGTTCGGGGTGGGCGAGCACGCCCTCGTCGTGCAGGAAACGATGCCAGAAGCGAGCATAGAGCAGGTGTAGCACCGCGTGCTCGGCCCCACCGATGTAAAAGTCGGGGCCTCCCCAGTAGGCTTCGATATCCTTGGACACCAGTCGCTCCGCATTGTTCGGATCGAGGTAACGCAGGTGGTACCAGCAGGAACCCGCCCATTGCGGCATAGTGTTCGTCTCGCGGGTGGCCTCCACCCATCCATCTCCCTCCGGCTTGCCTTGGTCGCGGGGCGAGGTCTTCCCGGTCAGCAGGTTGAAATGGACCTCCAACCACTCGGGGATCGTGGCGAGTGGGCTTTCCCCGGTGCCGGAAGGTTGGTAGTTCTCCACCTCAGGGAGCCGAAGTGGTAGTTCCGACTCGGGAACGGGGAGCGCGTAGAAAGTTTCTCCGTCTCGAAGAGTAGTCACGCGCTCTTCCGGCATCAAGGCTTTCACGGGGCCTTCCGACGCTTCGGCCTTTTCGTAGTCTTCCTTGCTTACCCAGACGAGTGGGATGGGCTCGCCCCAGTAGCGTTGGCGGGAAAAAATCCAGTCGCGCAACTTGTAGTTCACCGCCGCCTTCCCTTTGCCCGCGGATTCAAGTTCGGCCGTGATGTCCTCTTTGCAGGCGGAGGCATCCATGCCGTCGTACTTGCCCGAGTTCACCATCACTCCATCGCCGGAGTAGGGGAGCGGAGCCTTTTCCTCGTCCCCGTCCTCGCGAGAGATCACGCGCTTGATCGGGATGTCGAACTTCTCCGCGAACTCGAAGTCGCGCTCGTCATGACCGGGCACCGCCATGATCGCGCCGGTACCATAGGTGATCAGCACGTAGTCGGCCACCCATACGGGCACTTTTTCGCCGTTCACAGGGTTTATGCAGTAGCTTCCCGTAAAGACGCCGCTCTTGTCCTTGGCGAGATCCGTGCGGTCTAGGTCGCTCTTCTTGGCCGCCGCTTCCACGTATGCCTTCACCTCGTCGGCTTTGTCGGGAATTACAAGCTTGTCGAGCAACGCATGCTCGGGCGCCACCACCATATAAGTGGCGCCGAAAAGGGTGTCGGGGCGCGTGGTGTAGACCTCCAGTTCCTCGTCCATACCGTCCACGGCAAAGCTTAGCTCGGCTCCCTCCGAACGCCCGATCCAAGCCTTCTGCTGGCGCTTGGTCGAGTTGGGCCAATCCAAATCATCCAGTCCCGCAAGCAGCTTCTCGGCGTAGGCCGTGATTCGCAACACGACTTGTCGCAAGTTTCGGCGCTCCACCGGATGTCCGCCCACCTCCGACTTGCCGTCCACCACTTCCTCGTTCGCCAATACCGCCCGCAGCTCTTCGCACCACCACACGGGCTTCTCGCCGACGTAGGCCAATCCCGCCTTGAACAAACGCAGGAATATCCACTGGGTCCACTTGTAGTAACCGGGGTCGGTCGTATTTATTTCACGGTCCCAGTCGATGGCGAACCCGATGCTCTTTATCTGCCTGCGGAAATTCTCGACGTTGTTTCGGGTCGTTTCGGAAGGGTGGGTGCCCGTCTTTATCGCGTACTGCTCGGCGGGCAGTCCGAAGGCGTCCCAGCCCATCGGGTGCAAGACGTTGAACCCGCAGGCCTTCTTGTAGCGTGCTAGGATATCCGAGGCTACGTACCCCTCGGGATGCCCAATATGCAAACCCGCCCCCGAAGGGTAGGGAAACATGTCGAGGGCGTAGTATTTCGGTTTGTCCGAAACGTCCTCGGCCCGGAAGGTTTTCTCCCGTTCCCAGAATTCCTGCCATCGTTTCTCGATCGTGAGAAAGTCGTATTCCTTTTCGTCGTCAGCCATGTCGGTAATGCAAAAGCCTTCTCACTTTGCCGAAAATCCCCCGAAAGGCAAAAGCAAAGGGTCGGTTCCTCGTATTCCCAAAAATGGACTTGAAATCAGCAACCAATCCGAAACCCACCGAATGGTCGATCCGTTAACCCGGATATTTCGAAAACACGCAGAGCTCATTAACGGTCGATCATGAAAATTTCCATTTCGACGTGTTTTTTGTACTTGCCAGACGTGCTTACGCATAACAAATTTGTTTTTTTTCCCTTTCCTCTCTCCTCCCTAATAAAAAATCCTTCCTCGGTGAACTCGACATTCTGGACAACTATCGGACAAAACCTTCGCAACGGTCCAAACAATTCGTCCGAGGTCAACGCCTCGAACGCACCAAGTCCCACCGCTCGCCCGACGCTCACGCGACATTTCTTCCTCTTCGCCTCGTTCGCTCTTCCTGTTTTCCTGTTCGGCCTCGTTGCCCATGCCGCCAATCCCGTAGCGGTTAACGACACCTATGTAGTGGATATTGGCGGTACCGTTAGCGTTAGGTCATCGTATTCGACGACCATGGCCGACAAGAGTCCTTCCCTGTTCTGGAACTTGAACGACGTCAGTTTGGCGGGTACTCGTCCATCCATACCCCCCACTATCGATAGCGGTTCCGATTCGGTTGACGGAACAGGTTTTTTTTATCAAACCCCGGCTTCGATCAACCTTTCGAATGCACCTCTTCTAGCGCCTTCGGGAGGTTTCAAGGGATTTGCATCTTCCAACGTATGGTGGGAGCTGGGAGATGCGGATTCCGGTGTAGGGGGCAATGGCGGTTACATTCAGAATGTCGTTAATCCCAAAACTGCATGGGGAAGCGAAGTGGGTTCCATCAGCATGTGGTTTCGCATACCTGCCGACAAGACGGGCTTGAATGATCCAATAACCTTTGGGAAATCCGTAATTTTCGAAGGAGTCAACACGTCGGACTACTCTTCTCTACCCTACTCCGTGTACAAAACCTCGGTGGTTATCTTCTATTCCGAGTCCAAACTTTCTTTTAATCTGTATCAAAACGGAACTACTCTGTCCTCCTTCACCACAAGCTCCACCTTCAACGACAATGCTTGGCACCATCTTGTGGCGTCTTGGGACAACGCGACCGGCAACGTTGCGGCCTTTCACGTGGACGGCGGCTCTCTCGCGGGGGCCACCAAAAGTTACTCGGGGCAAAGCTATTATGACCTGACCACCGATTTCACCTTTGATGTGCGGCTTCAAGTCGGGCAGGGCGAATTTTACCAAACCGCCTTCAACGGCTTTATCGACGAATTGGCCATCTGGACTGAAGATGCATTGACTGCCGCAGATGCGAGGGACCTCTATTTTGCCGGACTCGGAGGCCCCTTGTCCAACGATTCGGATGCCGATGGCGAAGCCATCACTTGGCTCGAAGCTGACATGGTCAAGACCGGGCTCGGCTCGTATGTTTCAAACCTGACCATTCAAGACACCGGAGGCGGGTTCGATTTCGACGGCACGGGCGTTGCCGCCGGAAACTACTCCTTCACTTACAAGGCAACCGCGGGCGGAGAGAAATCCGGCGACGCCACCATTGCAATCAAAGTGAATGGTCCACCCACAGGGGTTAACGATTCCGGTTACGTTACTGCGCCCGGAAATGTTTTGAACGTGGATGTCGCTACCGGAGTATTGGCCAATGATTCCGATCCTAACGTCGACACCTTAAGCGCCTTTATCGCGAGCAACCCCGCAGACGGAACCCTTACTCTCAACGCAGACGGTTCTTTCACTTACGACGCGACTTCCGCCACTGCAGCGACAAAGACCTTTACCTACAAAGTGAGCGACGGAAGCTTGGAGGCGGGGCCCTATACCGTCACCATAATCGTAAGCGATAACGACCCACCGGTGATAACTCAGGGAGATTCCATTTCGTTTACGATGACGGAGGAGGGAAAACCGACGGCATGGTCCACTCCAGCCATCGTAGCTACCGATGGTGATTCCAATGTCGCCACCCAACTCACATGGAGTCTTTTGACTGCCGCATCCAACGGCACCGCCACCGTTTCGGGGACCGCAGCATCCCCGACTATCACTTACGCTCCCAACGCCGACTACAACGGGACGGACAGTTTTGTCGTGCAAGTTATCGATGAGACCACCTTGACCGACACGATAACCGTGAACGTGACGATATCAAACGTCGACGACGACCCTGTCGTTGGCAATGCCATCGCCGACGTCAACGCTACCGAGGACGATGCCGACCTTGTTGTCGACCTTACAAACGTTTTCAATGATGTGGACGATGCCAATGCGTCGATAACTAAGGTCATTCAATCCAATTCCAACTCGGCCTTGGTCACCAGCACGATATCCGGTGACAACTTGACCTTGGACTACCAAGCCGATCAGTCCGGAAGCGCTACCATTACAGTCCGTGCGACCTCCAATGGTGAAACTGTGGATGATGCGTTTACCGTTACCGTGACTGCCGTTGACGATCCCCCGGTCGTTGCCAATGCGATTGCCGACGTATCAGCTAATCAAGACGCCGCCGACCTCGTCATCGATCTTTCGAATGTCTTCAACGACGTAGACGATGCCAATGCATCGATTACCCAGTTGGTGACTGCAAACGACAATACCTCTCTGGTCACGACCTCGTTTGCCGGCAACAACTTGACTCTGGATTTCCAAGCCTCGCAAACGGGAACGGCTAACATTACGGTACAGGCTACTTCAAACAGCAAGACGGTGGACGACACGTTCGTGGTTACTGTTACGCCTTCCAATTTCCCACCCGTAATCACACAAGGCGCAGGGCCTCTTGCGGTGACGATGTCGGAGGACGGTTCTCCCACGGCATGGGTTGCTCCCACGCTCGGAGCGACTGACGCCAATACCGCTGCCGCCGGTTTGACTTGGAGCGTATCTTCCGCAGCGACCGATGGCACGGCAACAGTTTCCGGAAGCGCAGCTGCACCTACGACCTTCACTTACGCCCCGAACGCCGACTTCTATGGAAGCGATAGCTTCGTGGTGCAGGTTACGGACGGTGCTCTTACGGATACGATCACGGTGAACGTGACCGTAAGCGGAGTGAGCGACGCCCCCGTGATTACGCAGGGAGCAGGCCCCTTGGCTGTGACGATGTCCGAGGACGGCGTACCCACTGCTTGGGCGGCCCCCACGCTTGGCGCGACAGACGCGGAAACGGCTGACAGCGCATTGGTTTGGAGCGTCTCATCTGCGGCAACCAGCGGCACCGCGGACGTTTCGGGAACTGCCGCAACACCCT
>JACNJI010000196.1 GCA_014382645.1 Verrucomicrobiota bacterium
GCTGTTATCAGGGAGCATAGTGGCTCGCGTGCCAGCGGGAAGGCCACTGAAACCAGTGCGCACCTCAGTCAGGTCATCGATCGAATCGAGTAAAACCTCTGCCTGCAGACGCTGTGGATAGTGCCGAGAGAAGTTATGCTTGTCCTTGGCGTTGTATCGGTTGGGAATCGAGCTGAACTGATAGGTCTTTGATCGGCAAAGGTCACGAATTATACCCTTCATGTCGAAACCGCTTTCAATAAACTTTTCGGCCAGAGCCTGAAGCAGTTTGGGATTCACCGCAGGGTTAGTTTCGCGCATATCGTCCTCGGGGTCCACTAAACCACGCCCGAAAAAGTGCTTCCAATAGCGGTTCACGAAAGTGTGTGCGAAAAATGGATTGTCCTTGGCGGACATCCAGTCGACGAGAGCTTGTCGCGGATCATCATCAGAAGCAATCACCGGAGATTCCGCTCCAAGTCCGGCAGGTTGAACAGGAGTGTTGTCCTTTTTGTTGGTGGCCTTAGCCACGCCGCGCTTGTGAAAAATAATATCCTCATCCGGCAAGCGTCCCTTGGCTCGTCCCACTTGAGAAAAGAAGGCCGACAACTTGTAATAGTCCTTCTGGCTCCACTTCTCAAAGGGATGATGATGGCACTGGGCACATTGAATCCTCGTACCGAGAAAAAGTTGGGCGGTATCTTCGAGCTGGTTTTGTACCGTCTTTACTTCGCGATACCAGCCGACGGCCGGGTTATGAAGCATTTCACCGGAGGCAGCCACCACTTCACGAACGAACTGGTCGTAAGGCTTGTTCTGGTGCAAACTGTCGCGAACCCATCCATGGAAGGCGTAATTCCCTCGCTGGTAGGAAGTCTTGGTGCGCTTGTTTCGAAGGAGGGAAGACCACTTGTTGGCAAAGAAGTTCGCGTAATCGGTACTGGCAAGCAATCGGTCGATCAGCTTGTCTCGTTTGTTCGCATCCTTGTCGGCAAGAAAGGCCTTGGTCTCTTCGGGAGTGGGCAAGCGACCACCGACATCGATCGATACCCGGCGAATGAAGGTGGAATCGTCGCAGATTTCAGAGGGAGGCATGCCCACGGCTTTCAGCTTGGCGAAGACAAACTCATCCACGTAATTGCGAGCCGGGGGAAGATTATCCACGGGAGCTCCGAGAGGCACGACTGCACGAAAGACCGCCACCTTGTCTTGGTAGCGAATCATTACGCCCAAGTCCCCAGGTTGTTCGAACACGGCAACATGAGCGTTTTCATCCACTTCGCCCACCTCCTCGTCGTTCGCCTCGTAGACAGAGGAACGAGTGACGTCCTTCATCGTGCCGTCGGAATATTTGGCGGTGACTACGAGCTGCTGCTCCCCTTCCATATCCATAATGCGGACCTTGGGGAAAACGGCGATACTCTCGAGAGTGGGATCATCGGGTTTTCCGTAAGGCATTCCTTGGGCTATCCACGAATGGATGAGCCGATAATCGAGCGAACCCTTCTCAATCCTAGCTCCTCCGCCATGAGGTGAGTCGTTAATCGCTTTGGTAAGCAGCAAACTACGGTCTGGAGCTGCCGGAAATACGCGACGCCCTCGAGCTTCCTTGACGATGTATTCGAAATCCTCTTGCGGCTCGAAACCAAGGAGCGAAAGACGAAAACCATTTTGGCCTCCCGACTTTCCGTGGCAACCACCACCGTTGCAGCCATACTTGCTGAACAAAGGAGTGATTTCATTGGGAAAATTGATCCGCTGAATGGTACCGGACTCCTCAACCGTTATCTCCGCTGCGGCGGTGGCTCCGCCCTTGGCCACAACGGTGATTTTGGTCTTCCCGTCCTTTACAGGGCTCACCCAGCCCGTTGCATCAATGGCCACGACACCGGCGGGTTCCGAAGAGTATTTCACCTTGCGAGAAAGGTCTCGCTCATTTCCATCCGAGAATAAACCCGTAATGACCAACTGCCGACGAGCGTCTATACCCTTCAAGGAAATAGCGTCTCCGTCGAAGGCAGAAAACCCGAGGGTGATTTTTTCGGCTTCGCCTAATCCGGCGGCATTAGCGAAAGTGGAAGCGATAAGCAAGGAAACCGCTTTAAGAATTCCAATTCGGGCAAATTTCATGAATGTTTTATTTGGATTGGTTGAAAGGGATGAAAAAGGTTAACCGACAAGCTCGGGAAGTGCTCTCAAGCCATTGTCGACAAGGTATTGGGGCCTTCCGGAAAGATCCTGCAATTGTTCCTCCGAAACATCGATACCGACGCTCCGGTACAAAGTGGCGAAAACCTCGCCCAAGTACACGGGTCGGTCCGCGGGTTCGCCGCCCTTCGGGTCGGAAGCGCCAATGACTTGGCCGTTGTTCATGCCGCCTCCGGCAAGAAGCACGGACATCACCTTGCTCCAGTGATCTCTACCTCCTTTGCTGTTTATCTTCGGGGTCCGTCCGAACTCGCCCCAAACGATCACCGTCACGTCGTCCAGCATGGAGCGATCCCGAAGGTCTTGAATCAAGTTGGACACCCCCTTGTCGAGGATAGGCAAGTTCTTATCGCGAAGCTTGTTGAAATTATCGTTGTGCGTATCCCATCCGCCGGTGGTCAGCGTAACGAAACGGGCGCCAGCCTCCACTACCCTGCGGGCCAAGAGGAAACTCTTGCAGTCGTTGCCGTAACGTTTGACCGTCTTGGCTTCCTCGTTCTTCAAGTCGAGAGCCTTGGCAAGCCTCTCGGAGGTGATGATGTTGAAAGCTTGCCGATTGAAGGCGTCGAAACCGTTCATCATGCCTGTTGCATCGCAATCGCGTCGAAAACGGTCGAAATTTTGCAACAAGCCCTTGCGGGAAGCGTAGCGAATTTCCTTCATGTTGGATTGCTTGGCCATATCGTAACGACCCTTACCTCCGCTGCTGAAGCCTGCATGAGTCGTGCCGAGGAAGCCTCCGCTTTTTATTCCGCCTCCCATGTCGACATAACCCGGGGTACCCATGTGGTCGCCTTGCACCTTCGAAACCACAGAACCGATAGAAGGCCAGCCCCCAACGGGTTGCGGTCCATTCTTCGCTCTACCCGTCATGCAATGGTAGGAGCTGTGGTTGTTCACCGTATCGGCAATCGAGCGTATTATGGAGCACTGGTCCATTTGCTTCGCTATCCCCGGAAGATATTCGCTGATTCTGATGCCCGAAACATTAGTCGGAATGGAAGCGAACTCACCGCGAACCTCGGACGGAGCATCCTCCTTCAAGTCGAAGGTGTCCAGATGGGAAGGCCCGCCGGCCAGAAAAACCATGATCACCGACTTCTGCGAGGAACCCGTTCCCAATTCGTTTTCTGCCTGCAGCAATCCCGGTAGGCTCATGCCACCCATCCCCAAGCCGCCTACCTTCAAAAAATCCCGCCGCGAAACTCCATCACAAAAACTAGATCTCTTCCCTTCGGTTAACGTTATCATGGTACTGACTTTAGTTGAAATTTAGGCCGCGCGCGAAACTGTTATATAGAACAATAGAGCACAGTCACCTGTTTGGGACAATCTTTTACCGTCCAGGGAAATGCCCTTGAAAACCTGCGAAGCGCCACACCACGACGCTCGCTTCCTACCCCACCAGTTCGGGCAAGGAATTCCAGCCGTCCACCAAGTAGTGGGGCCGACCCGAAAGGTCTTTAACCGTTACGGAAGAGGGATTTATGCCTAAATGCTCGTATAGCGTGGCGTGCACCTCGCCGTAATGCACGGGTCTATCCGTGGGTTCCGAAGCCGAGGCATCGGTAGCACCGATCATTTGACCGTGGTTCATGCCCCCGCCCGCCACGAAACCGCAACCGACTTGAGGCCAGTGATCGCGACCAGCCTTGTTGTTGATCTTGGGCGTACGTCCGAACTCGCCCCATGCCACCACCGCGACGTCGTTCGACAGACCGCGGTCGTGCAAATCTTCGATCAAGGCACTCAAACCGCGATCGAATATGGAAGCGTGCCCCTTGACTCCGGCAGTGTTATTGGAGTGAAAGTCCCAGCGACCGAAATTCAGGGTCACCACGCGGGCTCCAGCCTCCACCAGGCGTCTGGCCATAAGAAAATGCTCGTTGTTGCGGGGAGCTCCATCCCCGAAGTTCTTGGGATCGCCCTTGCCATAGCGCTCGCGAATTTTGGGGTCTTCCTTGTCCAAGTCCAGCGCCTCGCTCAAACGGGAGGAGGTCAACACCCCGAAAGCCTGTTGGGTAAAGGCGTCCATCTGCTCCACGTCGTTGCCGAAATCAAGGTTTCGGCGAAAGTGATCAAAACCCGCAAGCAAGGATTTTCGCCGCCCTATCCGTCCGGCTCCCACCGGTTTCGGATCCATGTCCGCCCGAGCGGGACCGGAAGGGCGAAAAGGACCGTGGGCATCTCCAAGAAAACCGCATTCCCCCGGTGAACCGTAGGGCGGATGCCCGGCCTTGGGGGCCAATCCCACGAAAGCGGGAATGCCCGGCGTCAGCGGTCCCATCAACTTGGAAACGTTGGAACCGATGCTCGGCCAATTGCCCGGAGGCGCCTTGCCCCCGTTTTTACCAAAAAAGAACGAACCCGCGCGGCCCGTGTAGCACATGAAAGAGTCGTGACTGCCTCCCGGGGCGCCCACCAACGAGCGAATCCCGGTCCACTTGTCCATGACCTTGGCCATCATGGGCAGCGATTCGTTTATGTGAATGCCCGTTACGTTGGTCGGAATGGGACCGAACTCGCTCCGCACCTCCTTGGGGGCGTCCGGCTTCGGGTCGATCAAATCCTGATGCGGCGGCGCTCCCGCCATATACACCATGATGATCGCCTTGTTCGAGCTTCCCACTCCCGCCGCCTTTTCGGCCTGCAGAAGCTGTGGCAGGCTCAATCCGCCCATACCAAGGGAACCCACGCGAAGAAAATCCCGTCGGCTCACGCCATCGCAAAAACTTCCGGTTCCCCTGCCCTCGACTTCCAACATACTACGAATCTTGTAAAAAAAATCGTCCGCGGGCAAGGAAAACACACCCGACTCACAGCCATCAAAAACCTGCGAAGCGCCACGACTACACCCGCAGGCGGGGCCTCGGTGGAACGCTATGCTTACTGGCAAGAAGCCCCGGCGATTGGGTAATCCTTGCGAACCTGTCGGGACATGGCAATCCAGTCGGCCCCTAACGACGAATCAGTTCAACTTGGGAGGCGTTCCCACCACATGTCGACGGGAAACCAAGTTTCCTCACCGTCTTCATGGCGACACACGACCACGCTTCCGGATTGCCCGAGCGCAAAACCGCTCAAGGGAGCCTTGGACTCGAAATCCTCCTCGGGCAAATCCGCCAAACGCAGCGACCCGGCCAAACCGCCCGCCTCTACGTAGAGCAAGCCTGTCGCGGCATCGTACCACGTCCGATCCGCTACCCGGGGCTCACTGGAAATAACCACATTCATTAAGCTCTTTAATAAACTCATTCATCGCTTCGCGCAACTCCCCATTCCATTTCTTTTCCAAACCACGTATGGGGCCGGCCACCTTGTCGTAGACGCCGATTTCGCAATTGTCTCGATAAACGTGAACGTGCCGACCGTCATGGTCTGCACTCGTGAATTGAAAAATGTATCCCTTGATTTTCCGTCTCATAGCCAGATTGGAAAAGATGAAACGTTGCACGGGACGGGCAAGAACACAAAAGGAAAACTTTCACGATTGGAGTCCTTGCAAACCGTTACACTCTTGTAAGATGGCGGGCGGGGTGGTTCGGCTGGATTGCCACGTCGGGGCTTTTGGCCCCTCCTCGCAATGACAAAGGTGGGGAAGTGCCAGGCGTGGTGGTGGTGCGCGGCCCGGTTTTCGGGCGTATCCCTCCACGCTGTCCTTGCAAACCACAGCGTGGCGCGGGATGCCCCGCCCTATCCTCCCGCAGCGAACGCTCAGTCCTTCCCTTTTCCTTTGCCGTACCGGGAACCCGGTTCCTCCACTAGGTCGCCCTCGACGTACTGGTGGATCAGGCCCGAAATCAAGCTCTGGTAGGGAATTCCCTTTTGGGCGGCTTTTCGCTGGATGCCGATGAGGTCGTGACTACTCAAGCGCACGTTGATGCGCTTGTCCTTCCTAAAGGTATTTTCGCCCGCCTCGGCGAGCATCTGCAACAACTCGTCCGAGGGATCCTCCAGCTTGAGTTTCTCGCGATCATAGGCATCCGATAGAATTTTTTCTTCCTTATTCATTTTCTTTCCTTTCCTTGAGATAATCCCGAGTCGCTTGCCGATGAGGAAACGCTGTCTTGAGAAAGATCACCTCTCCCTCCGTCACGTAGGGAACAAAGTAAACATACCCGTCGACGGGAACTAAAAAAAACTTCTGCTTCGGATACTTCTTCCGGTTGGGATGCTGAGTCGTCTTCCAGAGCTTCCCCGCGGAGAGAAGCAACGCAATATCCTCAAAGGAGATACCTCTCTCCTTCTTCAGCCATTCGTTTTTCTCCGGATCCCAATCAAAGATCATACCCCTACATTATGGATGCCTTTAAGGCATACGGTCAAGTGCTTTTCAAATGAAAGGAAGTACGTGACTTGGTGGTTACGTGGGATTACCGTGGCGGACGGCATGGGACGCTCTCGCTGGATTGCCGCGTCGGGGCTACCCCTCCTCGCAATGACAAAAAGGGGACGGGAATGGCCGAGGTGGGTTCGTCTCAGGTTTTCGGGCGTATCACCCCACGCTGTCATTGCGAGCCCGTCAGGGCGTGGCAATCCAGTCTGAGGCGTCATGCGGGATGCCGGGGCGATGCGGGGGTTGCACAATGGTTCCGCTGGATTGCCATGTCGGGGCTTTGCCCCTCCTTCAATGACAACGGGGAAAGTGGTGGGCGTTCTGGCTTGTCCCAGTTTTCGTCCGCCCTCTTCTGTCGCCTCGTCCGTGACTCCCTTACTTCAGAACCGCTGTAAAATCATCGGGATCCACGCCCGCCTGCCTCAGGATACCCCGAAGCGTACCGCGATCCAGTTCCCGGTGCATCGGTACCACGCACCCCACCGAACCCGATTTCGTTTCCTTCCGCAAAACGACGTGCGAACCACGCTGACGCACAAAACGAAACCCCAATTGTTCCAAAGCCTCCCGGGTCTCCTTGCCCGAGACGACAGGCAGTTTAGGCATGAGCCGGGTCTACCTCGAAACTCGCCAAGGTCGTATCAATGCCCCTTCTAGCCAACTCCGGAAACTCCTCCACGTATAGGGTGGTAGCCTCGCGCAGGTTGCCCAAGGCATCCTCCCTGTCGGTTCCCTGAGTGGTGGTGCCGGTCTCCGGGTTGTAGGCCACGAAAACGCCTTCCATCTCCCCGGGATATATGACTGCAGTCAATTTCATGCTCGTAGCCTAGCGCCTTCGCTCAAGACGGTCAAGGCACCGCTGCCCTACGCACCACACGCACGCTTGTCATTGCGAGCCCGGCAGGGCGTGGCAATCCAGTCTGGGTCGTGATGCGGGATGCCGGACGCGGTCCGCTGGATTGCCGCGTCGCTGCGCTCCTCGCAATGACAAGGTGTGGAGCGAATGGGCGGGGTGGTTCGTCTCAGTTTTCGGATGCCTGGCCCAGTGCTGTCATTGCGAGGAAGGTCTCGAAGAGAACTGACGTGGCAATCCAGT
>JACNJI010000376.1 GCA_014382645.1 Verrucomicrobiota bacterium
GTGACCAGTACGCCGTTGGAGAAGAGGAAGACGGCCTTGCCGTTTTTGCCGGTGGTGAGGATAAAGTTTTCGTCCACGCTCTTGCCGACGGAGGACTCGTCGAGAGTGAGCTCCAAATCCTCGTCGAGCGAGAGGGCTTTCACTTCACCCTCTACGGAAGCCAGAATGATCGTGGCAGATACCTTGGCCATTGCCGTGTGCGACAAACCAATGGCCAACAGGCAAAGAAATTGGAGAGCCGATCCCAACCTGAAAAACGAAAGTTTTCTACGCATACGCGCGGTAGAAAGTGTTTCAGTATAAGATTGAGGGAACACGGGCTTCAAAAAAAGGGAGAAAACTAAGACAAATAAAGCCCGAGTTTGCCGAACGCGCAAGCGGTTTATTTAACAATCTCGATTCGGCTAGGCCAAATCGAAGAATCCGGAAGATCCTAATTAGAGAATTTCCTTGTACTGTTCGGGGGATAAAAGCCCTCCGGATGCGGAGGAATCAGTGGGACGTATGCGCACCATCCACCCATCACCATAAGGGTCCTCATTGACCTTCTCGGGGGAGTCCTCGAGAATTTCGTTCACCTCGGTAATTTCACCCGAAAGGGGAAAATAAAGGTCGGAAGCCGCCTTTACGGACTCGACGACGCCGAAAGTCGCACCCTCCTCGAAAGATTCACCGATGGCGGGAAGCTCAACGAAAGTGACGTCGCCCAAGCTATCTTGGGCATGATCGGTAATGCCGACCAGACAGGTTCCGTCGGATTCGTGGCGAATCCATTCGTGGTCCTTGGTGTACTTGAGATTTTCGGGAATATTGCTCATATCGAGAGCGGATAAAGCCATTCAATGGGCGACCGTTCAAGGCAAAACCGTTTTTATTCGCCGCCGGTAACCGTGCCATCGGGCACGACGGCATCCTTAAGCACCACGAGTACGCCGTCCCTGACAAAAAGCCCTTTCGACTCGTCGACCCAACCGTCCTTGCAACCTTCGGGAGAAAGGCGAACACCTTTGCCGATGCGGGCATTCTTATCGATGATGGCGTTGGTCACGGTTGAGTTTCCCCCTACCCCAAGGGCAGGAAGGCCGAGACGGTCGCGCTTCCCCACGCGGACGGAATCCCTTTCGTAATGATCAGCCCCCATCATTACGACGTTCTCGAGTTTGCACCCGTCGGCAACGATGGATCGCACACCCAATACGCAACGAGTAAGGTTCGCCCTGCCCACCATAGCGCCACTGGCGACTATTGCTCGATCAATATGGGATTCAGTGAGCTTTGCAGTGGGTAAAATGTCGGGGTAATTGTAAATGGGGCTTTCCTCGTCGTAGAAATCGAATGCGGGAACCGGATCCGTAAGCTGTAAGTTGGCATCGAAGAACGCACGCACCGTACCGATGTCTTCCCAATAATCGTCAAAGATATGGCAACGCAGGTCGCGGCGACCCACGAGACCGGGTATTATTTCCTTTCCGAAATCAGCGGAATCGGTAGCCAGGGCTGCTTTCAACTCCTTCGCCCCAAAAACGTAAATACCCATTGATGCAAGGCATCGATCCTCGCCCCCGTCCACACCGGCAAGTTCGGGCGGCACTAAGCGACGGATGACTTCGGGATCGGTCGGTTTTTCCACAAATTCGGTGATTACGGCGTTATCGCCTACACGAATCAGACCCAATCCCGGAGCTTCGGAGATAGAAACCGGATTGGCTGCAACCGTAACGTCGGCCCCTCTTTCACGATGCTCCTCGACCATCTTGGCCAAGTCCATTCGGAAGAGTTGATCGCCCGACAAGATGATGAAAATATCATCGTCTTCAGCATGAAAATGAATCAAGTTCCGACGCACTGCATCCGCCGTACCTTGGTACCAAGTGTCGCTGACTTCTGTTTGCTCGGCTGAAAGAATTTCTACAAAACCACCGGCAAAACGATCAAACCTGTAGGCGTGCTGGACATGACGATGCAAGGACGCCGTATTGAACTGGCTAAGCAAATAGATACGATTGAAGCCGGAATTAATGCAGTTGCTAATAGGTACGTCCACCAAGCGATATTTACCGGCGAGAGGCACCGCAGGCTTGCATCGCAACTGAGTCAGTGGGTGCAATCGCGTACCCCGACCGCCTCCCATGATTACGCAATGTACTATCCCGGACATTTATTCTATTGAATTAGGCTTGCTCGAAAATGGATTTGAGAATGTTCTGCATGGACTCATGTCTGTCGGACAAACTCACCTTGGCAACTTAAAAGCGAAAGAGACATCGTCCCGATGATTTACACATCATTTTTCTATGTTGCCAAGAGATTTTCAAGCTTCACTACCGTCGACTTAGCAAGCCACCGACAATGAAAATTTCTCCTGAATTAGAAGAGTTCGCACGTTTGTCCGAAGAGGCAGACGTAGTTCTTGTTCGGGCAGAGTTCACGGCCGATGCGGAAACTCCGCTCTCTGCGTACGCAAAACTGTCTACCCGAAAACCCGCATTTCTACTGGAATCAGTAGTAGGCGGCGAACAGGTAAGTCGTTATTCGTTCGTGGGTTGCAATCCGAGAAAGGTTATCGCCTGCCACGAGGACGTAACCGTCGTCACCGAACGCAACGGCGAACGCAACAGTTTCCCGACGCCCGCTGACCCTCTCGACATTGTGGAACAAGAAATGGCCGGTATTCGCTACGCCGCCATCGACGACTTGCCTCGTTTTGCCGGAGGCGCGGTCGGATACATCGGTTATGAGTATGCCTCTCGAATTGAACCCACCGTGCCTCTCGCCGAGAAGGACGAGTTGGGCCTGCCGACCCTTTACTTCCTAATCGCGGATCTAGTCCTGATTTTTGATCACGCGAGGCAAACGCTTTCAATCTGCGCCAATGCATACATCGGGGAAAATCCGGCAGCCGACCATGCCGAAGCTGCGGCGCGTATTGCCGAGACGGTGAAACAGCTCTCCGTTCCCTCACCGTTGCTACCGGCCGAGCTCGACTCGGTGGAGGGAGCGAACCCGCCCGAAGGGAACTTCAGCAAAGAAGAATTCGAAGCCCTAGTCGATAAGACCAAGGAATACATTCGATCAGGCGATGCCATTCAAGTTGTTCTTTCCCAAAGGTTTGCGATTCCATTCGCCCATTCCGCAATCGATTTGTATCGTGCGATTCGGGCCATCAATCCTTCGCCGTACATGTTTCTTCTCGAAAGCGAAGATTTCTCTGTCGTGGGAGCCTCGCCCGAGGTCCACGTCAGGCTAACCGACGATGAAGTTCTGATTCGCCCCATCGCGGGAACTCGCCCGCGCGGTGCGAACGAGGAAGAGGATCAAGCACTGGAAAAAGAACTTCTGGCCGACGAAAAAGAGCGAGCCGAACACCTCATGCTCGTCGATCTTGCGAGAAACGACATTGGCAGAGTCTGCCGTCATGGTACTGTTCAAGCCGCGGAATACATGACCATCGAACGATACTCGCACGTCATGCACATCGTGTCCCAGGTTCTAGGAAAGCTCGATCCGGGGAAAAACGCCTTCGATCTGATGCGAGCCACCTTTCCCGCCGGTACGGTGAGTGGTGCGCCCAAGGTGAGAGCCATGCAGATTATTTCGGAATCGGAAAACCTTCGTCGACACGTGTACGCAGGTGCTCTAGGATATTTTGGATATGATGGGAACCATGACTCTTGTATCGCCATACGTACGGCCATGCTTGTAGACGGAATGTTGCAGCTCCAAGCCGGAGCCGGCATCGTGGCCGATTCAGTACCTGAAATGGAATACCAAGAAACGATCAACAAAGCCAAGGGCATGCTAAAGGCGATAGCTCTCGCCGAATGTCAAGCCGGAGAATGATATGCCCGTAGAGGAAGAAGAAGCCCTTAAGATCTACCTCGAGCAAATCGCCAAAGTGCCCCTCCTCACGATAAAAGAGGAAGGAGAGTTGGCCGAACTCATTCGTGGCGGAGACGAAAAAGCCCGCCACCAAATGATTACCGCCAACCTTCGCCTCGTTGTTAAGATTGCGCAGAATTACTCCAATCTTGGTCTCAGTCTGCTCGACCTCATTTCTGAAGGTAACATTGGTCTTATGAAAGCAGTCGAGCGTTTCGACCCGAACAAGGGTGGAAAGCTAAGCACCTACGCCGCATGGTGGATAAAACAAGGAATAAAGCGAGCTCTCGCCAATCAAAGCAAAACCATTCGCCTACCCGTGCATATGGTCGATCGCGTCACACAGATGAGGAGAGCGGAAGGACTCCTTACCGAGCAACTGGGTCGTGCACCTACTGAAGAAGAAATTGCCGAAGAGATAAAAATTCCCGCGGCCAAAGTCACACATCTCAGGGCAGTCGCCTCCAAACCCACCTCATTGGAAACCCCGGTGGGAGATTCCGAAGGTTCGACCTTTGGAGACCTTGTACGCGACGAAAAAGCTGCCGACCCCTACGATCGCCTTCAACGCAAGGCACTTGTAAGCGACGTCAACATCGTGCTGGATCGCCTAGAACCACGCGAAGCCGACATCATAAGACTTCGGTTCGGGTTGGGGGGGCGCGACCCGCTGACGCTGGAGGAGGTCGGCGTGCGCATTGGGGTGACTCGCGAACGGATCCGCCAACTTCAGGAACTTGCTATTCGCAAACTCCGCAAGGAGATGACGTCCATGGAACGCCCTCGAACCGCCGACGAAATAAAAGAGGCCAAAATAATGGAAGAGAGCATGCGCGTGCTAGGAGAAATCATTGCCGCGAAGGCGAAGAAGAAACCCTAACCGCCACCGAACAGGAGCAAGGTACAGGTCGTTAGGAGCCTGTGTTCAATGCCGAGTGTGAAGAAGATCTTTCCTTTATAGTCGGTGATAGTTTTCGATACGATGGTACGCCTTGGAGCAACATGTAGTCGGAAGTCCTTCGGGCGAAGCAGCGAACCTGTTACTTCTTAGGCTTTAAAGCTTTCAATATGCTTTTCCATAATGACCCGGGCATACTTCATGGGGCGGTCCCAGAACGTAAGAAAGCCGGCAAGTGACTCAGGTGCCTTTGTTTATCGTTTCTTGGAGTGGTCAGATAATAGTGTATCGGCAGTATCGGTCGACTGGCTATTACAGGTGTTTAAGAGCATGACGCCTTCATAGAGGTAGAGTGGTTCTGAATTGTCTTTAAAATAGAGTTCCATACGTTGAAGGCCTCGTCGCCGGTTCTCCTTAACCTCTTGTACATCGCTCCATTTATGTTTCCGAATAGTTTCCCTGCCGAGCTTCTATCCGGATACCATTTGGATCCAGTCGCAGTTTGAGCGGTACCGGGCGAGACTTCAGGACGTAATGATTGAGTCCGCCAACAAATAAAAAATAGTACGATTGGTACGAACCGGAAATGTTGACCAGTGAGCAGGGAAAGTGCGATTAAACCTAAAGGGAAAACAATGGTAGTGATAAGGACCTTCCGTCCATCGCTCGGCGCATAGCCAAACAGGTGACTACGATCTGATGCGAGTTCTATTGTTACGATTTCAGTCGCTGGGCTCTTTGAACTCATGACTATTGGCTTCACATATAAGGAAATGCGATAATAAATCGCAGATCCGCCGCCTAGTCAAAGCAGCCATTATCGAAAGATAGGCAGTACTATTCTTCGCTAGTAGCTTTGTCGAGAAGATCGCCCAAAGATGTAGTCAAGTCTTCTCCGCTCTCCTCGTAGGACGCCACTTCCTTGGCCAGATCGTCCTCGTTGTATTCAGCGGCCTTGATACTCAAGCCAATACGACGTTCCTCTCGGTCAATTTTGATAACGCGTGCGGTCACCTCCTGCCCCTCCTTGAGTGCGTCCTGTACCTTTTCTATGCGTGCCTCACTGATCTGGCTCACATGAACCAAGCCGTCGATGTCGTGATCGAGTTTCACAAATGCTCCATACACGGCAATTCGAGCGACCTCGCCCTTCACCATCTCGCCTAGCTTGTAGAGTCGATCGATATCTTCCCAGGGATCAACGCTAAGTTGCTTCATTCCGAGAGAGATGCGGTGATTCTCGATGTCCACTTCCAAGACGATAGCATCCACTTCGTCGCCCTTATTGACCACTTCGCTAGGATGATTCACCTTGCGAGTCCAGCTCATGTCGGAAACGTGTACCATTCCATCGATGCCTTCCTCAAGTTCGATAAAGGCTCCGTAGGATGTAAGATTGCGAACCTTGCCGCGAACTCGAGCTCCCGAGGGATAATTGTGAGGCGCCATATCCCAAGGATTGGCGTCCAATTGCCGTAGACCCAAAGAAATTTTCTGCTCCTCTTGCTGAATGCCGAGAACGACTGCGTCCACTTCGTCGCCCACACTCAATACGTCGCTGGGTTTCGTTATGCGCTTGGTCCAAGACATCTCCGTAACGTGCACTAAGCCTTCCACGCCAGCTTCCAGTTCGATGAAGGCGCCATATGGAACAAGATTAACCACCTTGCCACGCACCTTGGACTGAATCGGAAATTTTCTTTCAATACCGTCCCAAGGATTAGGAGTAAGTTGCTTGAGACCAAGAGAAACCCGATCGCGATCGAAGTCCACATCGATAATCGAGACAGTGATCTCTTCGCCCGTCTTCACCATTTCGCTTGGGTGGGAAACGCGACCCCAGCTCATATCGGTGATGTGGAGAAGGCCATCGAGCCCGTCCAAGTCGATGAAAGCACCGTAATCGGTGATGTTCTTGACCATTCCGCGGCGGGTATCGCCCGGCTTGATGCTCGCGAGGATTTCGCGCTTCTTGCTGTGCCGGCGTTCCTCAATAAGTTCACGGCGGGAAACTACGATGTTCCGGCGCTCGCGATTGATTTTGATAACCTTGAAATCAAAAGTTTGTCCCACGAACTGATCTAAGTTCTTGGGGGCCTGCACATCCACTTGGGATGACGGCAAGAAGGCATCCACCCCGACGTTGACGACCAATCCACCTTTAACCTTGGTCTTGACTCGCCCAGTAATGACCGAACCTTCCTCGCAAGTGTTAACGATTTTTTCCCAGTGCTTCTTCTGTTCAGCCTTATCGAAGGACAGCACGGGATTTCCGTCCTTGTCCTCAAGGCGTTCCAGGAAAACTTCTATGTCGGAACCGATTTCCAGTTCGCCGACATCTACGAATTCGTGGGCTTGCACGGTTCCCTCGGCCTTCCCTCCGAAATCGATAACGACCTCGGTCGGTCGGATTTCCATTACGGTTCCGGAAATAACGGAACCTTCTTTAAGTTGTTCGATTTTGCTCCCTGCGAGCAATTCTTCCATCAATGCGCTCATGCGGCTTTCTTTCTTGGTTAACCGACCTGCAAATCCGTATGATAAGCAACGTAACTTGACGCTGCTTCAGAGCGGTCGGGTTAAAGGTTTTGAATTAAGTGGTGAAAAGAACAAAGTGCAGGATGCGGATTTAACTGCGATGAATTCCTGCAAGAGAAAGTAAATGGTCCTTTTCCGTGAGCAACGCAAGAATAAAGCAGGTCAAATTTCCACCAAAACGCGACTCCTCAAAACCCAAGGAAACATCGCGGACACAGATGATGAAACAGAACGACTTGAAAGCCTTAATAGAGAAAAGGCAAACTAGCCGGACAGTAGTCCAAAGACAACCTATTGC
>JACNJI010000127.1 GCA_014382645.1 Verrucomicrobiota bacterium
AGACTGCCGACGTCGGCGACCTTACCGGTACCGTTGCCGTCGATTCCTGTGCCGTTGCCGTCATGCCTAGGTCTCAGGTATTGGATAACGCGAACATCCACTCCGGACTTGCCATTGTGGGACTCTCCTCCACCGGGCAAGCCACTTACGAGAATGTTGAAAACAGTGGCATAGGGAGTAACGGACTAACTAGTGCTCGTCACGAAATGCTTTCTCCCCACTATCGAGAGGCATATCCCGAAACCGTGGATTCCCACACCCCAACAGATCTAACTTACTGTGGCCCGTACCGTATGAACGATCCTCTTCCCGACTCTTCACTTACGGTGGGACAAGCTCTCTTGAGTCCTACACGAACCTACTTGCCCGTGGTCAAAGTCTTACTTGCCGAGATGAGATCAGCTATTTCCGGTCTCGTACATTGCTCGGGAGGTGGCCAGACAAAGTGCCTACGCTTCGGCTCTGGCGTCAAGCATGTGAAGGACAACCTCTTTCCCATACCATCTCTTTTCCGCGAAATTCAACGGGCTTCAGGCACCACCGATCGGGAGATGCATCGCGTCTACAACCTCGGTCATCGTTTCGAGGTTTTCTGTGAACCAAAGGCAGCCGACGACGTTATCGCCGTCGCCAATGGCTTCGGCATTGAAGCGAAAGTCGTGGGACATACCGAACCCACCGAACGTGAGGACGGAGCCAACCAACTCTTCATCCGTCGGGGCGAAACTGAACTTGCCTACGCCTTGGACGAGTGAATCCCCATGTCATGAGCCTTCATAACGCCCATGCAGCTATTACTTCCCGTTGGCCGGAAGCAAAACCGCGACATGCCATGGTTTGTGGCTCCGGGTGGGGTGGAGTCGGCGAATCCTTTTCCGTTCTTGGAACAATACCTTACGGCGAAATTCCCATCTTGGGAGCTTCCACTGTAGAAGGTCACGCGGGACAGTTGCTGCTCGCCGAAGTCGCGGGAACGGAAATCCTTATTTTTCAGGGCCGTCGCCACTTCTATGAAGGTGAGGGATGGGAACCTGTCGTTGCTCCTGTCCGGATCGCCAAAAGCCTTGGCGTTAAAACGCTGCTTCTAACCAATGCCGCCGGCGGCATCAATGAAACCTTTGCCCCTGGCAACCTAATGGTCGTGACCGATCACATCAACCTGATGGCAGGCAATCCTCTCATAGGTCCTCACGACCCTTTTCTCGGACCTCGTTTCCCCGACCAGACTCTGGTCTACGATTCTTCCCTTCGCGAAAAACTCCTCGCAGCCGGCGAGGAAGCAGACTCGCCTCCGCAACAAGGCGTTTATCTTGCTCTCTCGGGACCCGCCTTTGAAACTCCTGCCGAAATTCGCGCTTTTGGCAAGCTGGGCGCAGATGCCGTGGGCATGTCTACCGTACCCGAGGCCATGGTGGCAAACGCCGCCGGTCTCCGAGTGGCGGCGCTGTCCTGCATCAGCAACTTAGCGGCCGGCATTTCCAGTCAACCTCTCTCTCACGAAGAAGTTAACGAAACCGCCCAATTGGCTATGCCTCGCATGAGGCAGTTGGTGGCGGCTTACTTTGAGAAAATCTGTGAGAAGGATTAGTTTTCCTTCTCCGTCTCCGCCTCCTCCTCAACTTTGGGCGAGGAGGCAGGAATTTTGTCCGGAATCGCTTCCGCTTGCAAAGCCGCCTTTTCGCTTTCGAAGTAGTCGACGCCCGCCTTGATGGTCTTCAGGGGAATCTTCACGTCGGTGGAGAACCGTCCGTCACCAACGCTGATCGAACCGGTGACGGGGGCGAAGTCCAGTTTGCTGATGCCTTCCACAATCCGTTTCGTGGATTCCTCATCTAGTAGCGTATCGCCCATGCTTCCAATAATGAGCTTTGCATATTTGCCGACATCCATGCTCCAGCGGGCCATTTGCCCGGGTTCGAGTTTGAGATTTTCGGCAAGACTGTTTTCCACGGGCGTCCCCGCCTTTAAGGTTCGGAGGAGCCCGCCAAGCTGCTCTTTGTCCATAGCAACGACGTAATGACCGTTCGTAACGGCATACAAGTAAGTCATGTTCGAGTAGGGTAAGCCAGCGGGGAAAAGCGAGGGGTCGGCTTCTTCGACATCCATCTTCATCGAAAAACGGTGCGTCGGAATACCTTCGACCGGCTCCCCTTTCTCAAAGTTGAATTCATACTTCACCCCCAGGCTTTTCAAGAAATCGATTTTCTCGAACATGTCTTGGGTTAGCTTCATGTAATCGGTGAACATTTTACCAATTTCCTCGGAAGACGCCTTAGAGGAACCGACTTGAACAATGTTCATGGCGGCTGGTTTCGCTGAAAAATCGTACCGAATCGCCGTTTGTCCGCCATAGAGCTTGGCCAAGTCGGCGATGAGGACCTCGTACCGTTCGAGCAATTCCTTGAACTCACCTTGGAAGAGTGGGGTAACCTTACCGAGAATATGCTCAATGTATTCAATGTAGCTCACCATGTCTAAGTTCGTCACGACATCGATCAGGCCGCCGGACTCGACGTATTTCGCCACCGTCACTTCACCACCGTCGCCTTTGGAGGAAAAGAGCGCCGACAAGGCCGAACCATCTTTGGCCGACAAGGTGGAGCGAGCGAGGATTTCCTCGGTCGAGAGGAGTAGGTTGATTTTCGCGGAATCGAGAGTGGCGACCTCGTCGAGGGAAATGCCGATCAATTTCCCAAAACTTGCCTTGGTGTCGTCATCTAACGGGGATGCGGCAAGTCCACCCTCCGCCAAAGCTTTGATCTTAGGCATTTCCGCCCAAACCGGAGCAAAACGGATTCCCGCCTCCAAATCGCCTTCGGGAGCCTGTTCCGCAAAAGAGATTAGGGGAGACCAATCCTTCACCTGAGAAAGCAATTCGGGTGCCCTCGTGGCGAGGGTCCAACCATCTTGGTCGACCATCACAAGCTTGAAGTTCTCGGCCTGCTTGCGAATGGGGCTGTCCTTGCTCAATTTCACGGCAAGAACGAATGTGGGGTCGCCCCCGAACTCATCGAAAACAAATAAGGTCATGGATGCATTCGCATCGATGGAGGCGAGACTCAAGTCGCCCAAGACCATACCGGCCAATGCCGGGAGCATGGCGATTTGCGGATCCGGCTTCACCGCTTGTGCCACCGCAACGGCCTTCAGCAAGAGTTTTGGCAATGCGATGGTCTTCAGATACGCGAAAGGTTGCGTTTCCGCACCCGTCAGTTCGATAGTGGGCACAAGGGGTGAAAGCTTGGGCGGCTTGGCGGCAATATTGGTCGTAGAGGTTTCGACAGCAGATGAACTGTTGGCATCATTGACTGGAGAGGAGGATTCGCCACCGCAACCGGAAAAGAAGAAGGGGGCTACAAGACCGAGAAGGAGAGGGAAGTTTTTCATGTGGGATTGGACTGGTTGTTTTAAAAAAACAGAACCGATAATTGTGGGATATAATTGATGGAAGGTCAAAGAAAACGATCGGTCTCACCAGAGTGGGGTAGGGAACATGAGTCCATCTTGCCGAACCAACGGTATCGATTGCGGGCTATCCATTTGTAGATTAGGTCGCGAATTGGTCGCGGTATAAGCAGAAACACTGTCGCCGCATACCAAGGGAATCTCAAGTGCCTACAAGCTCTCAGGAAAGCGGATGAATTGAGATGGGAGTTTTCACCTTCAACGAAGACGATGCTGGAGAGATGGTCATCGGGCAACCCGTACTTCTCGAGGATACACCGACCGGATTCGGATTGCAGGGAAGCAAAACGTAGCCGCTGCCTCCGATCGTGTTTTATAAAGAAGCGAACGGCGCCGTTACATAGGTTACAGACCCCATCGAACAGAATTACCAAATTCTGCTCCTTGTCCTGATTTTGCCTCATTCAACAAATGAATGAACTTGGTTATCGGCGTTGTCCAACCGATTCCCGTCGAAGTGTCTTGCTTCTAACCCTTCTCCACGCAACCTGTAATCCCGTATAAAAGCGATTATGAATCACCACAAACTAGAAGAGGGCAGCCAGTTGGCCCTCGACTTCACAAAACTCAAGAAGGTTGCCGAGTGTGACGAAGGTCTCGTGCCTGCCGTCGCCCAGAACGCGGATACGGGAGAGGTTTTGATTGTTGGTTATGCAAATAAACTAGCCCTTGAGACAACTCTCGACCAAGGAATGGCCACCTTCTGGAGCACCAGCCGCAACGAACTATGGATCAAGGGCAAGACCTCGGGAGACTTCTTGGAAATCGTGGAAGTCTGCGTTAACTGCGAGCAAAACTCACTCCTATACCGAGTTCGACCCAAAGGAGCGGGTGCTTGTCATACCTCGGGGGCAAACGGCAGCGCTAGATCGGGTTGCTACTATCGTGTTCTGCGGGATGGCTCGCTTTCTTTTCGCGAAGGCATGGAATAACGGTCCGACTTACTTTTTCCCCAGCAGTTGGCTTTCCAAGAACTTTCGAACTCGGCTGTCAACTTCGGCGCCTCCTAACCCGTGGCCCATCCCTTCCATCCCAAGGAAGTCGCTTTTTACGCCGGCTTTCCGTAACGCCGCATGAAAGATTTCAGCTTGATTGAAAGGTACCAACGGATCATCGGTTCCGTGTACGATTAGGATTGGGGCGTCGTCCCTGGTTACATAAGTGACGGGGGAGGCGTTATCGGCCAACTTTTTGTTTTCCTGAATGGCACCACCAACAAGTTGGCTTTCCGGGGAATTAGGCGAGTCATGATCGATTTTGCTTGGGAACTTCCCCATCGAGAGGAGATGCGTGGGACCACAAAAGTCGACCACGCAGTTAACGCGACTGTCCTCGACGAGATGTTTGCCGAGTTTGCCCTCGAGGCTTTTCACCTCTCCGCTAACGCCCATCATGGCTACAAGGTGACCGCCCGCGGAATTACCCCAAACGGCCAAACGAAGGGGATCAAAACCATATTCCTTCGCGTTTCCCTTTAGCCAACGGATAGCCGCTTTGCAGTCATGAATCTGACTGGGCCAGATCGATTCCCCACTCAAACGGTAATTTATCGCAGCGGCCGCAAAAGAGCCTGTGTTCAAATACGGTGCCAATTTGCCGATCACACTCTCCTTGCTACCGTTTTTCCAACCTCCCCCGTGGATGTAGACGATAATGGGCAAGCTCTCGTCTTTCGTTCGATCTTTTGGAAGAAAGAGATCGAGGGTCTGCCGTGGGTTGTCGGTACCCGCGTAGGACAGGTTGCGGAAAGCTTGAACACCCTCAGGCAGTGGTCGCGGTTGCCTTGGATCTCGCGAGCGTTTGACGAAGGCTTCGTGCTCGTCCGGTGAAATGCTTCCGTCCTGGTTGCGGTCGACTCGCTTAAAGTTCGGTCGGGCGTTTTGGGGTAATTCCCCAATCGACAGTTTACCGTTCTTATCCTTGTCCCATTGATCGAAGGTTTGCTTAGGTGTTCTCGCGGTCAAACAGGACCCAACTAAGGTAAGGAAGAAGAGAGTGAGGATGGTTTTCATTTTGGAAAGGTTGTAGGCCAGAAAAGTAACCCCCCGACACTTCGCTTACTTCACGTGAAATTCAAAGTTGCTGTCACTAAAAGAAAACAAATCGTTTTCTTGAGCCGAGTTAATTTACAACATGTACGGTGTTCCAAATCTTGGTAACGATCTCTTCTCCATCCACGGTCTCGATGTCTATGTCGATTTCCATTTGGTGTGCAGGACCGATGGTCGGGACTTCGAGAAAAACAGTTTTACCGTCTCCTAATAATTTGGCTGCCTTCACCTCGTATGTCTTTTTGTCTTGGTCGCCAGAGCCATAGCCATGAGTCCATCGGATATTTGACGAACGGATCGAGTAACTTGTTCGATCCTCGGCCAATTCTTTGTCTAGCTTTGCCGTGAAGTCTATCTCGATACCGTTACTTTTTATTCTAAGCCCTTTCGGCATGGCCACCATTTTGCCCGTGAACCGAACGCGATCGAGCCCCCCTTGCTTGCCGGCATTTGTCTGCCAACCCTTTAGCCCTGAGACGTACAACTGCCCATCATGTGGATTAAAGCGACCTCTCATACAACTGGAGGAAAAGCGAAGGGGGAACTTCACCACTCCTCCCTGCATTTGACCGCCCTTGTCCTCCTTTAGGACCAGATACAGGGCGCTGCGACCATATGACATATGCAGTAATTCCTTGTCGAAGGGCCCCCAACGGTCACTTGTAACCCAAACCTGCCCACCTCCGGAGTTATCCACTGCCTTGGGCAACCAAGCCAAAGGCTTTGGTGCCTCGGTCGGATCAAGATGCTGCGGTCGCCCATTGGATCGTTCCCCAACAGTGGGCGTGGTTTTGAATTTATCATAGTTGGCGGCCACATCGACCACGCCATGAAAACTTCCTGGCTTCATCCAATTGATGGGAGAACGTGGTACGAAGGTTCCTTCGTTGTCACCGCTGGTCACTTGACCGTCAGGACTCACTCCCATGCCGTTGGGTGCTCGCAGGCCAGTAGCGTAGCGTTCGAGTCGACTGCCGTCCTTGGAGATCTTTATGATCGAGCCATGGTGCCGGCCAAGGCGCTCGAAGCTTCGGCCACCCGAACGAACCGGGCTACCGAAGGCGAAATAGAAATTACCCACCTTGTCGGTGTGTAGGTCGAAGCAGAAGGCGTGGAAACCGCTGGTCAAGTCCCAGTCGTTGTTAAAGTTTTCATAGAAATCAGCTTCGTCGTCACCGTTGAAATCGTGAAAGCGAGTAATCTGGTCGTCGGCCACGGTATATATGACATCGTCCACAATCTTGAGCCCCAAGGGTTCGTGTAGTCCTGCGGCAAAACGTTTCCATTCCAAATTCTCCAGTTTTTCGTCGATATTGCGGACCAACCAAACATCACCGTCCCATGTTGATAAAGCTGCGCTCTTTCCATCTTTAAAGAAATCGAAGCCACCGATGCGCATTTGCATGCCGTAGGGATTGTTAAAGGGCACCGTGAGTCGATCGATCACATATGCCTTGTCCTCCTTGGAGACTTCTCCCTTTGTTTTGACAGTCTCTTTCCAGCGAGTGCCGCCGCCCTTGGTCAATGCCAACAAGTCCTCGGGCTTGGTGGAGATCTTCTTCAGATCTTCTACATTGCCCTTGCCATAAAGGACTTGAAAAGTCGTTACGCCCTTGTTCCCTGGCAAGTGAAGAAGATTCAAGCCGTCTTTGATCTCCTGCTTGGCTCCCTCGGGAACATGTGCCGTGGTAACGATTTCGCCATCTCTGGCGTCGGAGAGGACAAGGGTTTTGTCCTTACCGTCTCCCGCAATACGGATTGTTCTTATGATAGCCGAAAGACCGTCTTTTTCCACCAAAGTAGGTGATTCCAACACCTTTGCCCCGCCCACAGTATATTTGAGAACTACCCGATTTCCATGAACGTAAAGGCCACCGAACTTTGCCCAATCTCGAGGCAAGGGGCCTAAAGGCGAGTATTTGCCTTCTCTTGGGTCAGCCAGTTCGCCTTTAGGCGACGCCCATCCGGGTCGGGCCTGTGTAACGAACAATTTCTCCCCGCCGTGCGAAGGGAAGCTTCCGTGTCCTCCCGTGAAAGGTAGACCATCCAATTTCAATCCACCCGTGGTCCAACCCGCTGACATACG
>JACNJI010000184.1 GCA_014382645.1 Verrucomicrobiota bacterium
GAATTTGACCGCGCTGTTCAGTAACGGGAAATTAGCCGACTGAGCGTCCTCTCTTACAATACAGGCCTACTAATCCAGCTGCATTTACCTTTAGAGTGGCTGCTGCAGGGAGATTGGCATCGTGCGGAGGTAGCGCCTATAGGCAAAACGCCGACAATGAAGTTGGTGCCCTGCTTCAGGACATTCCCGAGTTCGGCATCGAGGCAAACGAATCCTCGCGTTTGCGGAATCCTGCTACTGACGATTTCCCGCCAATCCCGCGCGACGATTCCGCTGCTCGTTCCGTATCTGAAGCCGTTTTGGGCAAAGACGTGTATCCCGATGGCAATCCCGCAACCAAGTTGGAAAGCGACACTTGGCGGGATTGGCTACCCTTGGATAAGGACGGTCAGATCAACTTGAATTTGCCTGCAGCTGTTAAGCTAGCCCTTACCCACTCACCGGATTTTCAACGGGAAAAGGAAGACCTTTACCTTTCTGCGTTGGACGTTACTTATGAACGTTTTCGCCTTGATCCCAAGCCCTTTCTCGACGGTTCGACCAAAGTGGCGCGATCGGGCGCATCGGGTGATACGGACGGCGTCTCCTCGGTTCGATCCGGCTTGAGGGGCGTTGCAGGCGCCGGAACTTCTTGGGTGGCGTCGGTTGCCAGCCAATTGACCTTTGACCTCTCGAACGGGGCTACGAGCTTCGGTGGATCTCTGGCCAATCTTACTCTCACCCGACCCTTGTTGCGTGGTGCCGGAAAAAGAATTTATCGCGAACGCCTATCCCAAGCGGAGCGCACTCTATTGGTGGATGCTCGTCGAATGGAGCAGTTTCGCCAAGGATTCTTTTTAGATGTGGTAACGGGGGGCAATCCCGTTTCGGGACCGTCGCGAGGTGGCGGTGGGTTCGCTTCCACGGGGCTAGTCGCAGGGTTCCCCTCTAGTCGCACAGGGGCATCGGGCGTAGGCGGTTTCTTCGGCTTGCTCCAGTCTGTTCGAGGGATTCGCAATCAAGAAGCGAATGTGGCTAAATTACGCGACAGTCTCGCCCAATTGGATGCAGCCTTCGATGCAGGCCGCATCGGCAACCGACTGCAAGTGGACCAAGCTCGCCAAGCGCTTTATAACGCTCAAAGTTCACTGTTGGCCTCCAAAGCAGGTTTTGAAACTCGATTGGATGGATTCAAGATGACCTTGGGCTTACCCCCCGATTTGCCGGTCAAGGTGGATGCTTCTTACGTTGACCGGTTTCGACTCACCGATCCAAATCTCGCGGAATTGCAGGAGCAAACCGTTGATATGTTGAATGCCATCCGCGATCCGTTGGTATCTCCTGACGTTAATTCCTTGAGAGTACGATTAGAAGAGGCTTTGATGTTTTATTCGAGCCAGAAGAGGAGTTTGGGTTCATTTATTGAGGATCGAGCTGAACTTCGTCGCCGGTTGCCGCAGCGTAAGGAATGGTTTCTTCGCCTTAGGGATAGAAGTGATTTGAAGGAGGCAGGGATGAGCGGTGACGCTTTTCGCGACAAGGATCTTGATGCAATAGCCGAACAGTTGGAGCTTTCCGGAGAGCGGTTGACCGCTGATTTTACGAAGTCTCGCGAAGTCATGGAAACTCTCCGAGCTGACTTGCCGAACCTGGAGGTACAGGAGGTTCGTTCTCGCCTAGCGGCAGGTCTTGCCGATTTCTCCGGTCTCTTGCTCGAGCTTTCACTTGCCCGAGCCTCCGCTCGTTTGGAGGCGATTGTGATGGAGGACGTGCGAGTGGAGGCGAAGGAGGCTCTGGAGGTGGCTCGCGAACGCAGGTTGGACTGGATGAACGCCCGAGCTAAACTTGTGGACGTCTGGCGCGACGCTGCTCTTGCTCGGGATGATCTACGTTCAGATTTGGATTTGGTCTTGTCAGGTGATGTCGGTTCCAATCGTTCTGATGCGGGGCATTTCAAGGCAGACGAGGGGAGGCTGAGTTTCGGCCTGCAATTTGATACTCCTTTATCCAAGCTTGCAGAGCGTAATGATTATCGGGAGGCTCTGATTAATTACCAACGAGCTCGCCGCGACTATCTAGCCTATCAGGACGGCGCTTACCGCAGCCTTCGCAATACGGCCCGCATCGCTCGTCTCAGTCAATTGAACTTCGAGCTTGCTCGATCCGCGGTGCGGGGTGCCATCGCCCAAGTCGATCTCGCACGTCTTCGGTTGCAGCAACCTCCACAACCCGGAAAGAACGCCCAGTTCGGCGCGACTACCGCTCGTGACCTTGTCAATGCACTCAACGACTTGCTGGATGCCAGCAACGCATTTCTTCAAGTATGGGTCGGTTACGAGGCCTTGCGCATGAGGCTTGATTTTGAACTTGGTACCATGCGCCTCAATGAAGAGGGTCTCTGGCTTGATCCCGGTCCGATACTTGCAAGAAAGTTCATGCCCAAGGAAAAAAATGAACCCATGCCGGCACCGTAATCTTGCCTCCTCTGTACCAACACATTTATTCGACGCCCAATTTTTCCGATGATTCCAAAAATCAAAAACCTTAGAAAACCACGCCGTAGAGGATTTGCCACGGCCAAGGCTGTTATTGGCTTGGCGAGTGGCGGCGCAGTTGTCGTTGCTTGGTGGCTACTTGCGGGCGGTGAGAGTGAGGAGGTCTTGCCCGAGGCTTTGTTCGAACAAGTCGTTCGGAAGGAGTTCCGTTTGGAGATAGTGGAGCCGGGGGAAATCGAGAGCGCCCATAACGTGGATGTACTTTGCGAGGTGAAGAGTCGCAACTCTGTAGGTGTGAACATCCTCGAAATCGTGCCGGAAGGTAGTCAAGTGAAAGAGGGGGACTTTCTTGTCCGTTTGGACGATTCCGCATTGCAGAAAGATTTACTTACTCAACGCATAGACGTACATCAGGCAAAGGCCGTGCTCGTACAAGCTGAGGCCGACGTCGAGGCTGCGACACTTGCCATGGATGAGTACCTATCAGGCTCCTATCGTCAAGATCTTCAGCAACTTGAGGGCGCGGTGTTCGTAGCTCGAGAAAACTTGCGTCGTGCCCAGGAATATCATGATTACAGTAAGAAATTGGCGATCAAGGGTTATATTTCCGAAACGCAGCTCGGAGCCGATGCCTTCGCGGTGGAGAAGTCTCGCAAGGATCTTGATCTCTCCTTGACCAAGCTCGATGTGTTGAGAGTGCATTCACGAAAGGCAAAGGTGAACGATCTAAACGCTTCCATCCTAACCGCCGAGGCTCGCCTCCTTTCCCGTCGCAACTCCTATGAACTGGAAGTAGCTCAGGAAGCCGAGATCGAGGAGCAGATATCGAAGTGCCTGATCAAGGCTCCTGCCTCGGGCGAGGTTACCTACGCTAATCGCACTTCGTCTTCTTCAGACGGCATCCTTATCGAGGCAGGTCGACCCGTGCGTGAGCGCCAAGCGATTATTCGACTTCCAGATCCTTCGAACATGAGGGTCATAGCCAAAGTGAACGAAAGCCGAGTGGAGCAAGTTGAACCCGGTATGCCAGTCGACATATCCATATTCTCGTCTCGCAAACTCGTTTTGCATGGCCGGGTTGTGAAAGTGGGAGATTATCCAATCCCTTCCGCCAGTCGTTACACAGCTCACATCAAGGAATACGCCACTGAAATTCTCATCGAGAATCCCCCCGATGGTCTTCGTCCCGGCATGACTGCAAAGGTTAGTATACTGGTCGAGCAAATTCCCAGTGCGTTGCAGATTCCTCTTCATGCCGTTCTGCGTGTTAAAGGGACTTCTTATTGCCTTGCAGTCGACGAACTGGGTGATTTCCAAGCAAGAGCTGTCCGGCTAGGTTCAGCGAATGATGCCAGCACCGTAGTGGAGTACGGCCTCAGCGAAGGCGAGCAGGTAGTGGTGAACGCCAGTGAGTTTCGTGACATTGTCACCTTCTCGGACAACTCGTCCTCGGGGCAAGGCGTTGCTCTCGTCAGCTCGGAAACCGACTTAATCTCTCATTGATTTCCTGCGGGAAGAGAACCCGCGTTTCTGCTTGATATGTCCGAGCCGCAATTTGCCATACGCGTAAGTAAGCTGTGCCGCTTTTACCAAGTGGGCGAACAGGAGGTTCGTGCTCTCGATGGTATCGACCTCGACGTTCCCGCCGGAGATTACATTGCGGTCATGGGACCTTCGGGTTCGGGCAAGAGTACCCTGTTAAACCAGTTGGGTTGCCTGGATCGCCCAACGTCCGGAGAGTACCTTTTGGAGGGTGAGGACGTGACCGAGCTTTCCGATGACGCTCTATCGGACATACGGGGACGTCGTATCGGCTTCGTCTTTCAGTCTTACAATCTGATCCCCTACCTCGATGCTCTTGAAAATATTCGCATGCCCCGTTCCTATTCCCGCCAAGCGGACCAATATTCCGAGGCGCCGATTGAGTTGGCCAATGCCGTAGGCTTGGGGGATCGCTGCGATCATCTTCCTCAACAGCTTTCGGGAGGTCAACAGCAGCGCGTGGGGATTGCCAGAGCTCTGGTGAATGATCCCGTGTTCATTTTGGCCGATGAGCCAACCGGCAACCTAGATAGTCGTACCACCAAGGAGATTCTCGATCTGCTCGATCGCCTGAATGCGGAGGGCAAGACTATCGTGCTGGTTACTCATGAGGATGAGGTTGCCGCTCGCACTCGCCGGGTGGTCAAGATGAAGGACGGTCGTATTGAGTCGGACGAGCGGTTCCGTCCTGTTGCCGATACGAAGGATGTTCGGGATACAAATGCCGATGCGAGGCAAACTCTCGGAGTTTTTTCGTTTCGGCGATTGCGAAGAGCTTGGCGGAACCTCGGCAAGGTGGCTTTGCTCAGCATGCTCACGCATCCCATGCGTTCAGGGCTTACTGCGCTCGGAGTTTTCATCGGCGTGGCCAGCGTTGTCTGGCTTTTGGCAATAGGGGAGGGCATCGCCGCGCGCGCCGAGGCGGAAATACGGGATCTTGGGGCGAACAACCTAATTGTTTCATCTCTCCGACCTCCGGATGAAGAGAGAAAGTCAAAGGGAGACAATTTTTATTCCTATGGTGTCACGAAAAAAGACTTGATAAAGATTCTCCAAACAGTTCCCGGGATTAGCGTTGCCTATCCGACAAGGGAACTGAACGGTCGCAACGTCTTTACCAAGGATGGAAAAAGCCGAACCGAAATCTTGGGCTGCCTTCCCAATTTCTGCGACCTTCACCATCTTCAGGTAACTCAGGGACGCTTTTTGTCCGAGGAGGATAACGAAAAGCAATCGGAGGTCTGCGTTTTGTCCGCTAATGTCGCCCAAAAACTGTTTCCTTTCGGAGATTGCGTGGGCAAAACTGTCAATGTGCTGGGGAATCTTTATGTCGTAGTTGGTGAAGTGGGGAAGAGGATGGATCTGAACGACAATGATCGACTCGGTTTTCGCGAGGAATTCTCGGATAACGTGTATGTGCCAATCGAGACGGTTTGGGCAAAGGTTTTCGATTACTATTACCGAGGGTACGATGGTTCGAGCATGTACTCCAAGGTCACGTTTACCATGGAGGATACCGACAAGATTTTTGCAGTGGCTGAACTTATTGAGAATATTCTCGAGACGGACCATGGAATGAAGGATTTTCAGATTGCCGTACCTATGGAGTTGATGGAGCAGGCCGAAAAAGCCCGCCTTACCTTCGTGGCGCTTATGGGAATCGTGGCAGCAATTTCACTACTGGTGGGGGGCATCGGCATAATGAACATCATGCTTGCAACCGTTACGGAGCGAACTCGGGAAATCGGTATTCGCCGTGCACTGGGAGCCCGCCGGCGAGACGTTACCCAGCAATTTCTGGTAGAGACCATTGCACTCACGGCAGCGGGGGGACTGCTTGGATTGCTTGCCGGTTTCCTTTGCGAACCTGCCTATTCCATGCTTCTATCCAATCTGGAGTCTTTCGCACCCGAAACCTATGCCTCGCTTCCCGGATCCATGAAGGAGATGACGCCATCCCTTGTGCCGTGGTCTTTCCCTCTTGTCTTTGGAATCGCCGTCGCCACGGGAGTTCTCTTTGGTCTATACCCCGCCCGGAAGGCTGCCGCGATGAGCCCGGTGGATGCCCTCCGTCACGTAACCTGATTCAATGTCTCTCTTCAGGCTGGCGTTTTGGGATATTTCTTTAAATCCTTTGGATATGTCATTGTTTCGCATTTTCTTGATTTTCGGTGTGTGTTGCGGAGCGCCATTCTCGCTTTTGGGGCAACTTGTCGCACCGTCTGAGGCGCTTTCGCCGGACGAGCAGAAGGAGAAATTCAGGTTGCCGGAGGGTTTTGAGATTCAGCTGGTGCTCTCGGAACCTTTGATCGGTCAACCGATGAACTTGAACTTCGACGCCCAAGGCCGGTTGTGGGTTACTTCTTCACTGGAGTATCCCTTTCCGGCTCGGGGTGACTTGGACCCTCGTGGACGATTTTCAGGATTGGGAGACCATGAACCTAGGGACTTTCTTGTGGTGGCCGAGGGCATCGGGGCGGACGGGAAACCGAGAAAGGTGACGCGTTTTGCTGAGGGCTTGAATATACCGATAGGGCAAACTCCGCTTGGAGACGGTTCGGAGGGGGTGGTTCACTCCATTCCTAATATCTGGCGTGTGGTCGATCGTGATGGTGATGGAAAGGCAGAGATTCGCGAAAAACTTTACGGGAGTTTCGGAAACGCGGACACCCACGGCATGGTTAGCTCGTTGACTCCTTGGGTTGATGGCTGGGTGTACGGATGTCATGGCTTTTCTAATTCTTCCAGCGTGAAAGACGGTTCAGGCCGGGTAACGGAGATGCGTTCCGGTAATACCTATCGATTTCGGCCCGATGGTTCCCGTTTCGAACAAGTAACTTGGGGCCAGGTTAACCCTTTCGGGTTGTGCTTCGACTCCTTGGGTAATGCCTACGATGCAGACTGTCACTCAAAGCCTGTTACGATGCTCTTGCGAGGAGCCTATTATTCGAGTTTCGGGAAACCGCACGACGGGCTGGGTTATGGCCCCAACATGATCGACCACAACCACGGTTCCTCGGGGATATGCGGGGTTGCGTATTACGATGCCGACTATTTCCCGCAGGAGTATCGTGGCGATATCTTCTTGTGCAATCCCGTTACGGGCAAGGTGCACAGGGACAAGTTGCGCGATTTCGGTTCCACTCGATTAGTGGACACGCAACCCGATTTCATCGCTTGCGATGATCCTTGGTTTCGCCCTGTGGACGTTCAACTTGGCCCTGACGGGGCTTTGTACATAGCGGACTTTTACAACGCGATAATCGGTCACTACGAGGTAAAGCTCGATCATCCGAAGCGTGATCGCGAACACGGGCGAGTCTGGCGTATTGTTCGTAAGGAAGTGAAGCCACCTGCCATCGCCAACTTGACGAAGCTTGATGATGCCGGGCTTGCGGCGAAGCTCGGCGAGATGAACTTGCTCATTCGAACACTGGCCACGAATCTTCTTGTTGCGCGAGGCAAAAAGGTGGTCGAGGTTTTGACTGAAGTGATGAACGAAAAGAGTGCTACTCCCAAGTCACTGGCCCACGGGGCATGGGCATTGGAACGTCTCGGGATGTTGGACGACCGGCGTT
>JACNJI010000111.1:0-5433 GCA_014382645.1 Verrucomicrobiota bacterium
GTAGAATTTCTTTTCAATTTAGCCTTGCTGTTGATGTGCTTGAGCAAAATTCCGGGAGCGGGCGCTGCCATGCCGCCGTGGTCGAATCCCTGAAGCTCATACAGTTCGGTTGACTTGTGCTTGGCCCCTTTCATCATCCGCCATAGGTAGGCATTTTCCTCATATCGTCCCAGCATTTCCAATTCGCGGTCATCTATTATGAGGACAAGAGCAACCAGCAAAGCAAAAACCGAACCGGTGTAATTCTTCATGACCTGCAAAGGGTAATGGAGTTATTGGCTAGCCAATGATTTTTGGCGATACATGTCCTTCGTTGAGGTCCACTCGCTCGGGACGTCCCTTGTGCATGTAGACCACCTTTGTGTGATCAAGGCCAAGCAATCCGAGAATGGTGGCGTGCAGATCGTGAACGTGCAATTTGTCCTTCACTGCAAAGAGCCCGAGTTCGTCTGTTGCTCCAACCGCCTGGCCTTTTTTCACTCCGCCGCCCGCCATCCACATGGTAAAACCAGTAGGGTTGTGGTCGCGGCCATCGCCTTTCTCGCTCATCGGTGTGCGCCCGAACTCTCCGCCCCAGATGACAAGCGTCTCGTCGAGTAGCCCTCTCGCCTTCAGGTCGGTGATCAAGCCGACGATCGGCTGATCGATCGAAGTGCATAATTTGGAGTGATTTTTTTCCATGCCCGAGTGGCTGTCCCATTTGCTGCCGGCTCCATGGTAAAGCTGGACGAAACGCACTCCTCGTTCGACTAGGCGCCTGGCCATCAGGCACTGGCGACCAAAGGTTTTGGTTTCATCTTGGTCTAGTCCGTAAAGGTTTTGGATCGCTTGACTTTCCTTGGACAGATCGACTGCCTCGGGGGCTTCCGCTTGCATGCGAGCCGCTAGTTCGTAGCTGCGTATGCGGGCCTCGAGATCAGTGTTGGATGCACGATTCTTTTGGTGGCGTCGATTGAGGCCTTGCAGAAAAGCAAGTTTGTTTCGCTGCCTGTCCAGAGACATGTCCTTTGGGGCGTTCAGGTAAGAGATCGGTTCGTCGCCCGGTTCCAGCAAGGTGCCTTGAAAACTGGCGGGAATGAAGCCCGAACCCCAGCATCGGGCACCGTTGACGACCATCGCCTTGGTATCCTTGATCACCACGAAGCCCGGCAAACTTTCGTTTTCCGTGCCCAAGCCGTAGGATACCCAAGCTCCCAGCGAGGGTCTGCCGCCAAAGACCAAGCCCGTGTTCATTTGGCAGACGCCGCCGGCATGGTTGATTCCGTCCGAAACGCAGGATCGAATTACACAAAGTTCGTCGGCGATGCGGGCGTGGTTCGGGAGCCAGTCGGAAATCCAAAGGCCGCTTGCACCATGTTGCTTCCATTTGCGCTTGGACGCGAGCAGGGGCGAATTCACTTCGCCCATGGCGGTTACGGGGCGGTCGAAGCTGTCCGGGAGGCTTTGTCCCGCCAGTTTCTGGAGCAAGGGCTTGGGGTCGAAGAGATCGAGGTGACTCGGACCGCCTTCCATGAAGAGAAAGATGACGTTCTTGGCTCGTCCAAGGGCATGCGGTATCTTGGCGGCAGCCGGATTGTCCGAGGTCGCGGCCAAGGCGCGTTCGCCAGTCAAGGCGGAGAGAGCCACGGCACCGAAGCCGGATCCTGCCGAAAGAAGGAAATCGCGACGCGAGGCAGGTAGTGTTATGCGGTTGCAAGCCATGGCTCAATGAAGATAAAGAAACTCGTTGGAGGTCAGCAACGCGTGGCAGAAGTCCGTCACGGCGGCAAGGGTGCTGAAGGGGGGGGCACTGGATGACTTAGGTTTCTCGCGACGAATCCAAGCCGTGTTCGGAACGGGGCGTTCGCCGTCTTGTCCTTTGAAACTCCAGTCTATAAGCCTGCTCGGCGGACTTTTGGGAGCGGAGATTAACAACTGGTCACGCACCAAGACTCCGGACGATATTACAAGACGAGCGAGTTGGCCGTCCCAGAGGTGTCCGCTCTGATCCCGACCACCGATAAGCAGACGAACATCAGGAGTCTGGATGCGTCTTGCTATGCCGTGATCGACTTCTGCGGACTGCAGTTTTGCATAGGGATCGGAAAGGTCTTTGAAATGGAAGGTTGCCTTGCCTTCCCCCTTCCCATTGGCGGCGACGGTTGCGGCTAGATAAACGGGCTTGCCGGTGGGAATGCGCAGGTTGGAGGCAACCACTTCATAGACGACGTCGCCCCCCACGTTTTCGCCGACCAACTGGAGAATGAAGTTGCGGGGTTGGTAGGCGGACTTGACGCTGGTCACGCCGAAGGTCCAGCCGGGAGTTTGCTGGTTGCCGTTCCAGTTGGAGACCAAGGTGTTCACACTGGCGTCAGGGTGTAGATTATCCAAGCTGGCTACGACCTCTATGGTAAAGGCGTCGAGGTCCAGTTCGGGATCCTCCACTTCAAGCTGTTCGAAGCGACTGCCAGGTTGCAACCACAGGGCGCGTTCGCCCAAGTCGAATCCTTTCACGTTCCCAAACGCCCGGGCAATGGGACGTAGCCCGTTTTCATCGGGAAACTTGTCGACTTTTTGTGGAGTGGATATTTTGGCAGCCACTTTCTGGGCTTTGAGGAAATCGAGCGCCGTGCGCCGTTCACCCTCGGTTGGCGGTCGAGCGTATGCACCAAGATAGCCTCGCTCAACGAGCTTTTGACTGACCGTTTTGTTGTTGCCAAGCAACTTGGCGGCAAAAGATTTAGCTCTATTCCGCGGCCAATCTGCGTTTGCCAGCAAAAGCGATTGTGTAGGGGTGGTCGTTTGGAGGCGAGTGGGAGCTGAGTCGAAACCGGAGGGAGCGTCGAAACTTTGCAGTACTTTGTCGGGCGAGTTCCGCATTTTCTTTAGGTATACGCTGCGAACGAGCTTGTCGGCATTCTCGGGCGAACCACCTTTTTTCTCCCGCAGTTCGCCTGAAACGACCAGCATGCCGTCGCGCGTCTGTTCCGCGGAGAGCCGCCGTGGCGAAAAACGCCACAGGAGGCGATTGCCGGGATCAGTGAGTTTCTCTCTTTCCCCGGGTTCGTGACGGGTGGTCTGGCGGTAGGTTGCGCTGGTCATGATGAGCTTGTGCAAGGCCTTCATTCGCCAACCTTTTTCCACAAAACGCATCGTTAACCAATCCAGCAGTTCAGGGTGGCTAGGCGGTTCACCCAATGTGCCGAAATCATTGGGCGTAGGCACGATGCCCTGTCCGAAGTGATGCTGCCATATGCGGTTCACTATGACCCGGGTGGAGAGCGGATTGTCCTTGTTAGCGATCCATTTGGCCAAGGCGCTGCGACGCCCCGAGGTTTTTGACAAGGGCTTGATGTTCGGGACGGGTTGTTCCAATAGGGAAAGAAACGCAGGCTTCACCTCGGTTTTGCCCAAGCTCGATGGCATGAAGGTTCGAGCGGCCTTTGGTCCGACGTCCGTGGTGATGAAAGCATCTGGCAATTGAGGCTTTTTGCTGCCGAAAGCATCGAGTTGCTTTTTAAACTTCAAGTACTGGGTCAGCTCCTCAGGCTTCTTTTCCAATAGTTTTTCGATGTTCTGCTTCCGGCCCTGAGCGAATACCTGACGCTCAACCATTTGGGCAAGTTGCTCCTCGTAGGGCGTCCTCTCCGCGGCGGGCTTGTTGTACATCGCCTTGATGTCCTCCGGAAACTGGCCCACCGCGAAGGCTTTCTTTCCTGCGAGAGCATCGCCTTCTATTTTTGCTAGCTTGGCTCGAATCTCTTGGGTTTGGCTTTTCCAAATCTTTAATTTCATTAAGTCTTCGGAAGATCCCAGCTTGCGGTTTTCGGGCCACCAGACACCGGAAAAAAAGCTTTGCAGAGCGTAATAGTCCTTTTGCAAAATGGGATCGAACTTGTGGTCGTGGCACTGGGCGCAACCAATGCCGAGCCCTAGAAACGCTTCGCCCGTCACCTTTGTCATCTCGTTCATGATGATTTCCCATTGCATGCGAGCTTCGCGCTGGTTCCATTCGTAGACCCCGTGACGAAGGAAGGCGGTGGCAATGAGGATTTTAGGATCGTTGGCAGCAAACTCGTCGGCAGCCAGTTGCTCGCGAACGAATTGGTCGTACGGTTTGTCATGATTGAGTGAATCGATCACATAATCTCTATACAGGAAGGCTCCGGGACGAAAATCGTCCGCTCGGTAGCCATCGGAGTCCGCGTAGCGCGCCACGTCTAGCCAGTGGGTGGCCCAGCGCTCGCCATACCGGGATGAGGCGAGCAAGCTTTCCACGAGCGTCTCGTAGGCTTCGTCGGGATCCTGTTCATGGGCGGAGAGGAAAGCTTCAACCTGCTTGGGGGTCGGAGGCAATCCGTGCAGGTCGAAATAGACTCTGCGTACGAGTTCGCGAGCCCCGGCCGTCTGGGCATGGGAGAGTTTGGCCTGATCGAGTTTGCGAGCCACGAAGCGGTCGATTTCGTTACGTGCCCATTTCTTTCCATGAGTTGGAACCACTGGCTCAATTACTGGCTGAATCGCCCACCAAGACTTGTCTTCCTTGCTGAAGACATGCTCCCGTTCCGCACTCTCGAGGATGCAGATAAGGGTCAAGCTCACCATAGCTGTGGCAAGGGGGTTCATCGAACGATTAGCTAGGCAATACAGTCGAATGTTTGTAAGCGAGAACGGGCTGTTGCAACCGCTTCTTCTTTCAGCCGTCCGCGAGATTTCCTGTAATCAAACATCGTTGATCGTCGGGATCGATTCGGTGAATCCGGAGTATGCTTCCTCGGCATCGAGCAACAAGGGATAATAAGTGCCGCCCATTCGTTCCCCCCTGGGAACCCTTGGGTAGTTGTCCGCCCCGGGGGCGTTGGTTCCATCGTCTTCCCGGTTGCTGATCACGCCGTCGGCGAAGACGTTTATCAAGGTGGCTCGGCGCTTCCGGGCGGAGCGGTTCTCGTAGGAACCGTGCATCATGAGAGGATGGTGGAAGGCGGCTTCTCCCGCTTTCACTTCGACGGGTATCTTGTTGTCGAAGTCGGCTAACTGATCGGGTGTCAGGACATCTCTCACGGCATCCATGTCGCCGGCCAAGCCTGTCTTCTCAAGCAGGCCCCAGTGGTGACTGTCGGGGACGTAGTACATGCACCCGTTCTCGATATCCGCGTCGTCCAGACCCATCCAGCAGGTGAGGTGGGCCATGGGTGTCGTCCAAGTCCAGTAGGAGTAGTCCTGATGCCACGCCACCACGCTGCCGTGCTTGGCCGGTTTACTGAAGAGTTGGTCGTGAAAGAGCCTGAAGCCCGAGCCCAGCAACTGGTAGGCCGCCATCAGGAAGGCGGGATTCCATAGGGCGTCGTGAAAGGCGGGTCGCACTCGCCAAGCTCCCAAGGCATGAAACAGCACATTGTCGGTGCTTTCCGACTCGTTGCTGTGGTACTCGTAAAAGAATTCGCGGCCCTCGTG
>JACNJI010000111.1:5654-7575 GCA_014382645.1 Verrucomicrobiota bacterium
TCCGTCAGCAGCGATTTGTCCAATCCTAAGTCCGTGACCATGATCCTTGAAAAGTTACCTGATGGGGAGGGTTCGTCAAACCCAAGTGCAACTAAGCGATCAATTCACCGACGACGTGACCGTGCACGTCGGTGAGGCGTCGATCGATGGAGTTGTGCCGTACGGTCATGCGTTCGTGGTCGATGCCAAGTAGATGAAGCATGGTGGCGTATACGTCGTAGACTTCGGTGGGGTGATTACGATCGAGGGGCTTGTAGCCCCATTGGTCGCTCTCGCCATGGGTGACACCACCCCGGATGCCGCCTCCCGCCAACCAGTTGGTGAACACGAATGGATTATGGTCGCGCCCCTTGCCGGCCTGTGAACTGGGCATGCGACCAAACTCAGTCGTCCAGTGAATGATGGTATCCTCAAGGAGACCGCGTTGCTTCAGGTCTTGAATCAATCCCGCTGTGCCTCGCGCCATGCCGAGGGAGAGGGAAGGGTGGTCACGGCTCATGTCCTCGTGGCTATCCCAGTTGCGGCGAGGGAAACTATTGTCGTTGCCGCTCCAGATCTGGACGAATCGCACGCCTCGCTCGATGAGTCTGCGGGCGATTAGACATTTACGGCCGAAGTACTCGGTCTCTTCCTCGGGATTAATGCTCTTTGGGTACTGCGTCTTTGGGTTGTCGAGGCCGTACATTTTGAGGATGTGTTGTGGCTCTTTCGAGATATCCAATGCCCTCGTGGCGGACAACTGAAGCCGGGCAGCCAACTCGTAACTGCGTATCCTAGAATCAAGTCGTGAGTCCCCTGGACGGCTTTTTCTGTGAAGTTGGTTCAATCGATTGATCAAATCGATGCCTTCCCGGTGACTGGCCTCGGTGACGTATTCGGCATGGGGGTGAAGATCCTCGATGGGGTTCTCGCGCTGAGGAAAGATGGTAGTCCCTTGGGTGTGAGTGGGCAGAAACGCGGATCCCCAGTTCTTTGGGCCGTTGGAAGCGAAGCCTCGATGATCAGGTAACACCACGAAGGTGGGCAGGTCCTCGTTCTCGGAGCCAAGCCCATAGCTTACCCAAGACCCGGCTCCGGGAAAACCCGGCAATTGAAAACCAGTGGCTTGCAAATATGTAGCCTGACTGTGGACCCCTGTCTTGCCTATCATGTTGTGAACGAAGGCCATGTCGTCGACCACTTTACCGAGAGGGGCCACGATGTCACTCATGAGCTTACCGCAACGTCCGTATCGCTTGAATGCAAAGGGTGATTTCATCCATGGTCCGAGCCCATTCTGAAAGGCTTCCACATGTTCACCGAAATCTGATTTCTCGCCGTGCCTCTTGACCAGTTCGGGCTTGTAGTCGAACATGTCCAAATGGCTTGCCGCTCCCGCCATGAAAAGTTGGATGACTCGTTTTGCTCTAGGTGGGTGATGGAGCCCTTGGGTGACGGCTGGATCGGAGGCCGAGAGGGGGTCTCCGGCCAGCATCGAGGACAAGGCCAATCCGCCGAAGCTGGATTGCTTGAGAAAATCTCTGCGTGATTCAATTGAATTCATTTTAGTCAAGATAAGTGAACTCGGAAAGATTGAATAAGGCCCGGCATAGGTTTTGCAAACCATGCTCACCGGCATATTCCATAAGAAAGTTTTCTTCTTCGTTACTAGGAACTCTGCCGGTGACCAGCAGGTGTCCCCGTTTGACTTGCTTGGACAGTTCATCGGCTTCCTTTTCTAGGCGGGATGCAAAGTGGCGCGCCATGGCTATGCTGAATTTGTTGTTCAGCAGGCTGAGGGCTTGCAGGTCAATCTGGGTCTCGTTCCGGTTGGGGGTACTTTGGGAGGAGTCGGCGCATGCCAAGGTGGTCATGAAGGGGTTCGGTTGCGGACGCACGATGAAACGATAGATTTAGCGCCGATCGCTCTGGGCGTGTTCCC
>JACNJI010000193.1 GCA_014382645.1 Verrucomicrobiota bacterium
GAAACCTATTGGAAACTAATGATAAAAAGTGGATGTAAAACAGCAAAGTTTACAAAATCATTGAGGTTGAACAGCGGATGTCCCTTTCATGTGGAGATCTTCTGCCTTTTTGACTTACCGGAAAAGTCCTAATCGCGCCCCATTGGATTTGGTCCTCAAGTTGCTTCTGGCGGCAAAATCCTTACAGGAGTTCGGTTTACCCTTTTCGCTCGCTTGGAACTTTACCTTGCTTCTCTATTGTCGCTTTCTCCATCGGGAGACCATTTTGGCGTTCCCCTTTCTTGAGGCGAAGGAAATCAACCTCTGACGCACTGCCAATAATGGGGGGGCTTCCCTTCATCACCTGCGAAGTCGTGTGCAATCTTCGTACGCATCCATAAGTCGTAATACCCGCGAAGTGTCAGTGTTTCTGTTCCTCTTTCGGTTATGCCAGTACGGAGACGCCATTCCAGCCTGTTGTCACAGACTTACCTCTAAGGGAGAGTTTATCCGGAGCTATTATGCTTGTTGACGATTTGATTGATCCGATCAATTTCCCGTTTGTATTTTGGGTTAGGTTTCCCTCGGATAAAATAATTAGGATTATTATACCTTGTTTCGTACATTTCCAACTCTTTCAGGAGTTTGCCATTATTAGTTGTGGTCTTTGTCCCGTTAGAATTAGTTGTCTTCGCTTTGGCTGTATTTTGTTCATCTAAAACGGATTGAATCTGTTGTTGGGCAACTTCCTTTGGAACCTCAAAATCCCACTCATTCGCCCATCGGTTCCATTTAGCGAAATCTAGCAATGCCGGTGTGGCTTCGAAATCGCGGCAGGAATAGGCAAACATTTCTAAGGCTTGCTCGGCGGATGTGGCCATGAAGAACTTCTCCACTGGGAATACATCTTCTCCCAAGAGATATCGCATGCGATATTGTGTCTGTTCGGGTTCTGAATAGCGTTTCTTTTTCATCAGAAGTTTATTTTAAGATAAATATTATGTTTTATTCATGAAAACCCATAATTGATAATTATAGTGCAACAATAGAGCTGTCTTATACAATGAGCAAATTGCCCTGACTCTCCTTTAGGCGGAATCTGGTACTTTATGATGAAGTCCATTATATTTATAAGTAATAAAAGCAGGAAAGTGCAGTTATGCTTACATTCCGAAATGACTTAAGCGCTTTCCCGTATCGAGGCGGGTTGCCTTGGACTTGTAGGTCGACCGTCTGGAATCGTCGCAGCAGGACTTCAATTGCACTTCCAACTATTTTCCTTGTGGTTGGCCTTACTCAATCTGGGTAGGCAGGTGCCGATAGTTTTTCGCGTCTTTCAGACAGCGGAAGAACTACTTTTTTAATGGAAGGAACTGTAGCGCGTCTATGATTACGTAACCGTCGGTGCCTTTGTTGGTTATAAGGACACTTGCCGCTTCAGTAAAGGAGAAGTTGCCAAGACTGATGGAGGATTCGTCAACGGGAGGCTCCTTCGTTTGGTTTACGATGACGGTGGTTTCGCCGTCGGAATGAACGATGGTGACAGGAACGTTTGTGGCTCGATTGTCGTTAGGCGGATACGCGAGACGCACATCGTAACGACCAGGTTTGAGCCTTACCTTGAAGCGGGCGTTGCGAGCCCCTTTGTCTTCGTTGCCGTCGTGTCTATAGCCATTACCGATAAACGGTCCGGTGGCAGAACTCGAAGTCCAAGTTCCTTTCAGTTCCGCTTGGGAGTCGTCCACCACTATGCCGTCTAGCTTTATGGATTTCACCGAGTTCATAGGCGGAGGAATGTTTAATTCCAAAACTTGACCTTCGGCTAGGAGATGTTTGCGAAGCGTCGCGTAGGGGAGGTCTTGAACGGCAAGGTTTTCGGCGAGAGATAGAAGCGCCGCGGTGGCGGCGGACTGTCCGAGGATCATGAAGACAGGTTCCATGCGGATGGAACCGAAAGCGATGTGGGAACTCGACACGCAGACTGGAACGAGTAGGTTTTCGCACTCCTTTTTCTTTGGGACGAGGGAACCGTAGGCGATTTGGTAGGGTCCTCGGGTGGAGACTCCGATGTCCCCTTCGTTCTGGACATATCCTTCCGGGGTTACGTAGCGCTGCACGTTGTGCGAGTCCATCGTGTAGGACCCCATGCCGACGGATTCGGGCGTGGGCCGTTTTTTCAACAGTTCGTTCTCAGTCATTACGTACTTGCCGATCATCCGTCGGGCTTCGCGCACATATATCTGGTGTGGCCAGTTGTCATTGTCGTTGAACTCGTCCTTCGCCAGTCCCCAAGTGCGCATTTTATTCCGAATCAGTTTTGGGACTCGAACGTCGTTTGCATAGAACCATAGAAGGCCCTGTTGGTAAACGCGATGTTCGTCGATGATTTCGCGTCGGCGCTCATAGGAACCATCCGGATAATCGTAGTTCATTCCAATGTTGTCGGTGGAGAAGGGGCCGTGGTTGTTTGTGTCCGTCTTTCGATTGGGTATCCGGTCGAATTTCCCGAAGACTTGATTCCACCCTGAGGAAAGGATGCGTGCGAGTAGTTCGTACTGCTTGGGGTCATATCCTTTTGGCTTTGGGAACTTGACGCGATTTTCGGCATGGTCCGTGAGGCACATGCGGAAGCAATAAGCCTGTATTTTTTTGTCCTCGGTCCCAAATTCCCCGGGGTGCTCGAGGTTGATGCGAGGGAGGAAACCGCTTAAGGGGTTGCCGGGTTCGAGGTAGGGGCTGATTTTCGTTTTAACCGCACCGAAGTGGTGTCCGTGGTGAAGGACGCCAGTTTGAACGCCGTTCCACTGTTCGCCATACGCTTCCTTTGATTCTCGCCCCACGTGATAGTTTATGCCCGCAGCGGCCAAGAGATCTCCTTCGTAGGTGGCGTCAATGAACATTTTACCATTATAAGTGTTTCCGCTCAACATGGTGATAGCCGTGATGCGACCCTTCTCGATTGCGACCCCCTTGCCAGGGGCACGGTCGAGCCATTCGTCGCGGTGGACGGTTAGTTCGTAATCGCGGGCAAAGTCCTCGAAAACCTTCTCCGCCACGCTCGGCTCGAATATCCACATCGTACGATTCTCTCCGTCGATGGCGGGCGTACCTTGTCCTTTGTTGCCGTATTCCTCCCGTTTTTGCCACTTCCAAGTTTCCAGTTTGTTGTACTCCTTCCAGACGCGGTGGTAGAATTCTCGAGCGAGCCCGCCGATAGCCTCCTTTTTCCCCGTGTCGGTCCAGCCTAATCCACCGGAGGAGAGACCGCCAAGGTGAATGTCCGGGCAGACGAGAACGACCGATCTCCCCATCTTTCTGGCCTGAACTGCGGCGACAACTCCCGCACTCGTCCCTCCATAAACCACAAGATCGTATTCAATGAATTTTTCGGCTAAGGTTTGCTTACTGCAAATAATGCTGGCGATGGCGAGGAGTGCGGTCAACTTCATGATGGTTTTTGTAATGGCCTAAACGTTTAGAGAAATCTCCAGTGACTATAATTTAGAAAGTAATGTTATCAATGTGGGTTTTATTGTTAGGTGGATTCAATTTCGACATGCAAAAAACAGTAAGCCTAGCCGCAGATGTTATCTCAGATCTCACCCCGATGGGGAAGCCGACGAAATTAGTCTTCGTTTCGCGTTTTCCAAGTCAAACCCGTGGTTGATTGACCATCACCATTCGGTATTAAATAACTGGCTATGATGCCTGCTAGAAAGCAGGAGGCGACCCCTGCAAAGGCATAAAACCAGGAATGTACGGGATGCCAGGTTTTTAGTGAAAATACGACGGCAGCCGAGGCCGCAAGGCCGATCAGGGTTCCTTTTGCGTGGGCTTTTTCGGCGAAGATGGCCAAAAGGAATAGTCCACCCAGACCTCCACCGAAGAGACCAAGAAAGCCGACGAACTGATCCCACAGAGACTTGATTTCAGTCCCCGCCAAAAAGAGGGCGAGAGCTATGCCCGCTACACCCACCGCGACCGTTGCGATACGAGCTACACGGAGCTTTTCGGTGGCAGTGGAGCTGGGCCGGTAACGGGCATGGAAGTCGATTGTGACGGCGGCGGCTACGCTGTTCATACTGCTGTCGAGACTAGACATCGCTGCTGCGAAGACGCCCGCGATCACGAGTCCTGCGATTCCTTCGGGCAGCTGTGCAACGACATAAAAGGGCAGTATGGCATCGGCGGTGGAGAGATGGGGGTCGAGGGTTTCAGGGTGGTTGGCGAAGAAGACGTATAGGGCGGCTCCGACGAGAAAGAAAAGAAGGGTTGCGGGGACGGTGAGAAAGGCATTTGTCCAGATGCTACGGGCAGAGGTCTTTTCGTCCTTGGTCGTCAGGTAGCGCTGGACTACGGTTTGGTCGCTTCCGTAACTGATTAAACTAGCTGCGAGACCCCCAAGCAGAAGGGTCCATAAAGTAGGTTCTGAAAAATTCCAACGGAGGTCTATATAGTTAAGCTTTTCGGCGGATTGCGCTTGATCAATTAAACTCTGAAAACCACCCACTTCTCCGGCAATAGAAGCAACTACATAGACCGCTCCTCCGAGCAGAACGAACACCTGCAGGACATCTGTCCAGATAACGGCTTCAATGCCGCCGAGGGTTACGTATATGATGCAGAGAACCCCCATTACTAGGATGCAAGTGGTGACGTCCACTCCCGTAACGACCGATAAGGCAAGAGATGGCAAAAGCAGAACTATTCCTATTCTAGCCAATTGTAGGAAAATAAAAAAGCCACTTGCGACTAACCTAACAGAAGCGTCGAACCTTTTTTCAAGATATTCGTATGCGGTGGTTACGTCCAATTTTCGATAAAAAGGAAGAAAGCAGAATACGATCAGAGGAGCTACGAGAAGTATGGGAAGATTGCCGAAGAGATAGGTCCAGTCAGTTGCATAGGCTTTGGCAGGGAGCGCCATGAAGGTGATGGCACTCAATTGAGTTCCGAAGATACTTAGGCCTGCTGCCCACCAAGGGATACGACCACCTGCCTTGAAGAAGTCTTCCGGTGTCTTTTCTTTTCCCACCAAGCGTATGCCGATAAAAACAAGAAACGCTAGATAAAGCGCTACCGCCGCATAGTCCAGAGGACCGAATCCTTCACTCCTTTGGGGTTCTCCCAAGAGAACTTTTGCCGTTCGGACGCCGGGAGAGGTTTCTCCGGTAGGTATGACGATGCCCCCGTTCCATGCCACTGCCTGTGTCGTTACAGGAAATGGGATTTCTGCTTCGCCGACTTTGGTCCAACTGTCCGTTACTGCGTGGTAAGCAAGAATGTCCTGAGAAAAGCCGGTGTGTTGTTCGTGAAAACGTAGGTGTTGGGTCTTCAGTTCCGCAAGTTCGGTGGAGTTCGTTTCGTTGCTGTCTTCTCCACTCCTATCAAGTTCGACTATGCGCTCATTCAACTTTTCGATCTCGAGGAATCGTTGACCATCGGCTCCTCCGAAAACGAGGATATGGGCAACGCCAATGGGAGCGCAGGTACCCGCCATTATGCAACGGGGTTGACCATCGCCAGTCGAGATTTCGGCGAGTGGTGACCAGGTCTTGTCCGAGGGATCGAACCTGTAAGCGTCGGTGAGCATCTCGGTCGCTTTTCCCGAATGTGGATTGCGACCGCTAAAGAGATAGAGACAATCGTTCTCTCCGTTGCTTTGAGACGCGGCTAAGGGCAGAATCCGAGGTGGTCCTGACCACGGGGGCAATTCCTCCCATGCCAACTCTGCGTCCGGTTTGGAGAGGTCTAGCGACCAGAAGTTGTTGGTGGCGTCCCCTCCCATCTTTTCCTGTCCACCCATTAGATAAACGATGTCGTCTACCATTGCCCCTCCCATAAAGGCCAATGGGCGAGGTAAGTTCGGGAGACGTTGCAGTTTTAGTTCGCGTTCCTCGGGCAACCATTGAAGGCGAAAGACGTCGTCGTGGCACCGTTCGGCGTCGCAACCACCGATGCACAGAAGTCCCTTTTCGGTAGAGATGGCCACACCGTAAGCGGAGGACTTGAGTAGTTCTAGTCTCGGCGAGGTAAACCAGTTGGATTTGGGTTTGCCGTCCGCTTCTTTCTCTAGCACGTAAACATCGTTCCACCAAACCTTCTGGCCTCCTCTCCATGACGGTAAATCCGGAAAGTTTGCTCCACCTGCCACCAGCAAGGCATCGCCGTGAACTCCTACGAATGGTCCGGCCAATCCCGCTTGCTTGACTTCTCCTGAAGCAGGGGGTAGGTCGGGCAGGTTGGCACCCGACCAGTCGAAGGGCTGGATGAGAACTTTTTTAGCAGCAGCAAGCCAAGATCCCGAGAAAACGAAGACAAGCAGCAAGGACAGCAGAATCTTCCGTATCGATTTGACCAAGCCTAGAAGCGATCTCATGGATCGACAAAAGTTAGTTCCGTCGGGATCAGTTCTCAAATTAATTTCAAGGGCGGTGCCGAAGTGCTGCTTCGTTTTCTCAAGGTAAATGCCTTGCTCGTCGCCTCAAAATCGAAAATGGGCTGCGATCCATTGCAGTTTTAATCCTGCGGGTTCAGGTAATGTGAGCGCCTCGGGTTTCGACGTACATGGCATAAATGGATTGGCTTGCGGTCATGAAAAGGCGATTACGCTTAGGGCCGCCAAAGCAAAGGTTGGAGCAAATTTCAGGTAGCAGGATTTGGCCAATGCGCTTGCCTTCGGTAGGCTCGAACACATGAACGCCATCATAACCTGCACCCACCCAACCTGCGCTTGACCATACGTTTCCGTCTACGTCGCAACGGATCCCGTCGGCCATGCCTGCATAGGTCTCTTCGCCAATCTTCAAATCCATGGAGGCAAATCTTCTTCCTTTCTTGAGTGTCTTTTCTTCCACGACGTCCCATGCCTTGATCTGCTTGTCTGCCTCGGGGTAATGGGAGGCTCCGGTATCGGCTACATAGAGCGTCTTGTAGTCAGGTGAAAAGCAGAGACCGTTGGGTTTGAAGATTTCGTCAGTGACTTTGTTTATTTTCCCTGTCTTGGAGTCAATACGGTAGACCGCTTCTTTTTGGTGGGGTTGGACGCTTCCCGTGTCGGACTTGTTGCCCTCGTAGTTCATCAACGAACCGTAGCCGGGGTCGGTGAACCAGATGTCCCCGTTCGGATGGACGACTGCGTCGTTCGGGGCATTGAACTGCTTCCCATCGAATTCGTCGGCAAGAACGGTTGCCTTGCCATTGTGCTCGTAGCGGACGACACGTCGATTCCCGTGTTCGCAGGAGATTTGCCTGCCCTGCCAATCAAAGGTGTTTCCGTTGCTGTTTCCGCTCGGGTGACGAAAGGTGCTGACATGACCGTCTTCATTGAGCCATCGAAGTTGCACGTCGTTAGGAATGTCGCTCCAGATGAGGTATTTACCCACCGCGTTCCATGCCGGACCCTCGGCCCACAACATGTCGGGATGGGTGTAGAGGCGCTGTATGGGAGTGTTCCCCAGTTTGTATTTGTTGAAACGCTCGTCGTGTACGATGATGTCGGGATCCGGGTATCGCGTAA
>JACNJI010000363.1 GCA_014382645.1 Verrucomicrobiota bacterium
GTCGCGCACCATCAGAAAAACCTAATAGGACAACTTTACGCAACGCGGCGAACTCGATTGTGCGAGAACGCATGGCTTCCAAGCCGGCGTCCTGGTTGACCTGCAGGATTGGCTGATAGTGGACGACGTCGAAGTGGAGAGATTCACGTTCGGACGGCTGCAGGCGTTTCTCGAGTCCGGACCGCAAGTCATCGGCAAAATCAGACTTGGTTTCTCCCATGCCGTGGACGGCAATGACGGCGAGCTTTTTACTCATGAGAAGAGTTGAAGACCTATGCTACAAAACATAGGTGCGTTTACGGCAATAATCGAGTGGACTTCTTTTCGGGAAACTCTTGGGCGTTGAGACTCACGCCCGACAATAAGAAGGCAAATCACTTTACCTTGAGTTTCGACAAACATGGGACGGGATACCTCACGGCACGCAAAATTGCCCCGGGAGGAAGTGCAGGGACTCCACCTACTCTTCGCCAATCCGCCACAATGCCGAGGCCGTGCGGATGTAAAGGGCGCCGTCGGACGCGGCAAAGGAGGCGAGAGTACGATCAGCCAAGTCGTTTTCCGCAAGTAGCTTGTAGGTCGGGGCGGCGGCGAAAACATAGGTTTTCCCTTGTTCGTCGATCAAATAGATGCGACCTGACGAATACAGGAGTGAGGACGAGGTTTCTCGAGCCACACGCTCTCGCCAAAGAAGTGCTCCCGACTTTGCATCCAAACACGATACCACACCCGTGTCGGCAGCCATGAAAAACAAATTTCCGACGACTAGGGGAGAAGAGTTGCGAGGAGCATTTTTATCCGTCTTCCACACAATGTGGGTTTCCGTAACGTCACCCGAACCCGTGGGTCGAACGGCATAGACAACCGGGCGGTCGTAACCACTGCTGACGTAAATGAGCCCATTGGCGTAAAGCGGGCGAGGCACGACGGAGTAACCACCGGGGTAATGGGATTTCCAAATTTGCTTTCCCGACAGATCGTAAGCGAAGATGTAATCACTGGCGGGACTGATGATTTGTCGACGACCTTCCACGTCGATTACGATCGGGGTACAAAAGGAAAACTTCTTTTTGGCCGCGGCATCTCGAGGGGTTCGCCAGCGAAGCTTGCCGGTGTACTTGTCCAAGGCGTAAAGGGCGGGATCACGGGCGCCGTCGGCGCTGAACAGAAGCAGGTCGCCCTCAACGACCGGAGAACAACCACTACCGTGAACGGGAGGATAGTCGAATCGCTTTTTCCAAATCGTCTTTCCGGCAAGGGACAAGCAAGCGGTACCTTGATTGCCAAAGTGAACGTAGAGACGATCCTCGTCCAAGAAAGGCGTGGGACTGGCGTGACTGTTCTTGCGATGAATACGTTGGGCCGACTCCATGCGAAAGAGTTCACGGTCCCAATCCACATTGCCCGTAAGCGCATCGACTCGAAGCGCTCGAAGAGAGACCCCTTCACCATCGGGCACGGCACTGGTAAGAAATAGCTTACCGCCGCCGAGAACAGGAGAAGACCATGCCGACCCGGGCAATTCCTTTTTCCAAATAACCTTGTCGGTGGCACTCCAGCGAAGAGGCAGTTTTTTGACATCGGCGTGACCTTGTCCAGTAGGGCCACGGAACTGAGACCAGTCCTCGGCGAATACCGAGTGGAGGGAAAATAAAACAAAAAGGGAGTGAAGCAAAGCAATCTTAGGCATGATCATTCTTGAAATTGTAAGTTTGGTAAAAAGTGAATGAGTCGAAGTAAAAAGGGACTAAGGAAAACCCCCTTCCGAGCCGATGCCTTTCTTCTATTCCAAACCAAGAACTTTTTTACCCTCGTCGGAAATCATGCGTGGGTTCCATGGGGGTTCCCACACGATCTCCACTTGGGCGCTCTCCACTCCGGGCATAGCTTCGATACGGGTACGAGCATCATCCGCTATCACAGGTCCCATTCCGCAGCCTTGGGCAGTCAAAGTCATCTGAACCTCCACGCGTCGAGCGTCCTCGCCCGCCTCCTCGATACTCAAGTTATAGATCAAGCCGAGGTCCACGATATTAACGGGGATCTCGGGATCATAACAACCGCGCAAGGCATCCCAGACTTTTTTCTCGTCGAAAGTCTGATCTTGAGCCGCGGCAACGGGCTCATTTTCGGCCTCCACCGCGGCCTTTACTTCTTCGCCGAGCGCATCGAGGTTATCGATGCCGACACGATACATGCCGGTGGCATCGCGCAAAGTCACGGAACCTCCCAGAGCCTGTGCCACGACGTATTCCGCACCCTTCGACAAAGTGACCTCGTCCCCAGCGGGAATGAGAGTGGCGGGACAATCGCTGACTAGTGTAACGGGTTCGTTCTTCATGATAAATAAGGTGAAACTTGAGAAAAGGAGTGGAGAGAATCGTCAAAGTCCGCGATTCCAAAACCAAGGCAAGACGGCGTAGGCGCTTCGAGGATCGTTAAGTCGTCCGAACATGCCCAGATTACGCTCCATGTCCTTGAAACGGGCAAACAAGGCATTTTCCTTATTGATGGAAGCGGCGGAAAGTTTGCTCGCAAGCGGAGTCTCTAAAATTTCCGCAAGGACCTCGAAAGGCGTCTCCACACGCGGATGCTCGATCAGCTGAAAATCATCCGGCAAGCGAGCCAATTCAACGGCGTAAAGTATGGCATCTCCAAGCCCACCGAATTCATCGACCAAACCGATTTCACGGGCGTCCTTCCCGGACCAAACGCGCCCCTTGGCGATCTCATGGACCGCCGTTTTGTTCATATCGCGTCCGGCAGCCACATGATCCAAAAAACGATCGTAAATATCCTCCACGTAAAGCTGGAAATATTCCATCTCGTCCTCCGTTCTCGGTCTCACGAAGGAAAAGGCATCGGCATGCGGTTCCGTTTTCACTACGTCCCAAGTCACGCCAAAGCGATTGCCGAGATCCTTAATGTTCGGCAACAAGCCAAACACTCCGATCGAGCCCGTGATCGTCTCGGGACTAGCGAAAATACGCTCCGACTTGGCAGCTATCCAATACCCCCCCGAAGCAGCGACCGAACCCATGGAAACAACTACGGGAATCCCATCCGCCCGCACACGCTCGACCTCACGGCGAATAGCTTCCGCTCCGGTTACGCTTCCGCCCGGACTGTTCACCCGTAGAACGACTGCCTTGGTCTTCTCATCCTTGCGAATATCTCGCAACCGGCTAGCAATTTCATCGCCTCCTACATACTCTCCGTCATCACCCCAACCATCGAGAATCGCACCTTCTACGTAAACCACGGAGACGGCAGGCCTTTCATCCTCTTCGAGAGCTTGGAGGTCACCTACGGAAGAAGGTCTGTCGACGTATTCGCCTAGACTGATTTGAGCGAACTCTCCCGTATCTTCATCAATCCTGCCAATCTCGCCAAGACGGTCAATCACTTCGTCATAGTGAGCCGCCTTGTCGAATAAACCAGCAACCACCGCATCCTCCGCCTTGAGATGAAACTGCTGCCTGGAGATTTCTCCCAAACGCTCTACGGATAGTTTGCGGTTACGGGCGACAAGCCCAAGATAGTCCTGCCAACGATCCCCCAAAACCTCTTCCAACTGTTCGCGATTGGAATCACTGAACCGGTCGGACAAGAAAGGCTCGACTGCACCCTTGTATTCGCCAGTTCTAGCCACCTGCACGCCGATGCCGTATTCCTCAAAGGCTTTTCCATAAAAAGTAACCTCTACCGACATGCCGTTGAAAAGAACCGACCCGTAAGGATTGAGGAAAAGCTCGTCGGAATGAGACATAAGAAAGTAATCGGGCAACGAAGGGTCCACGGCATAACCCACAATCGGCTTGCCCGACTGCCGAAACTCATTCAACGCCTCCCCTAGCTCGGCAAGAGCCGCATATCCAGAGCCATAACCCACGGGTTGTAGAGAACCTTTCAGAAAGATTCCACTTATCTTCTCGTCTGCCGAGGCCTTGCGAATCGTCCTAATCAACTCGAGCAAGTGAAAGCTTTGAGGCTCACCACGCTTCGAAAGGGCCCTCATGGCCAGTTCTTCGAAGTCGAAACCACCCGGTCGATCCGAAACGTTCATGGTCAAGTCGATCACCAGAATGGAGTCCTTGGGAACTTCCACCTCCGGCACCCGAAGACTCAATGACATGAAGGTAAACAAAAGCGCGAAAGAAAAAAGCCCAAATAAAAGCGCCACTCCCGCCGAGGCTAGGAATCGTTTCAATACGTCCAACCAGAATGCTTTCATAAACCTTAAGAAACACCTAAGAAATCTGATTTGGAAGAGAAGGTCGAAGAAAAACTTTGCCGTTGTCGCAAAGAGACGATACTTGCCGGAGTTAATTATGAGCGAAGAACAATTGAGCGCCGAGCACAAGGCCCTGAGAATAAACTTAGATCCAACAAAGTACGGCACCTTTGCCGAGATTGGAGCAGGGCAGGAAGTGGCCCGCCATTTCTTCGTGGCGGGCGGAGCCGCCGGTACCGTAGCCAAGAGCATATCGGCCTACGACATGCAGTTCAGCGACGCCATCTACGGCAAGGCTCGCCGTTACGTGTCACGCGAACGCCTCGTGCAAATGATGGAACACGAATACGGCCTGCTCGAGGAACGTCTTACTGAGTCTAGGGGCACCGAGACCACTTTCTTTGCATTTGGGAACACCGTGGCCGCTCTCAACTACAAAAAGACCAACGAATGCCACGGATGGATGGGGATTCGTTTTCAACTTCGCCCAGGCTCAGCTCCGCACGACATCATACTTCATGTACGAATGCTCGACCGCGACAATAGCTTGCAGCAGGAAGCCATCGGCTTTTTCGGCGTCAACCTGATCTACGGAGCCTTCCATTTCCGGGACGACCCCGACGCCTTCATCCGGAGTTTGGCCGATAACGTGGGGGATGACCGAATCGAAGTCGACATGATCGAGTTCAACGGGCCCGAGTTCGAAAACGTGGACAACAGGATTCTTTCTCTCAAGCTGGTCGAAACAGGTCTGACGGAAGCCGTCATGTTCGATCGAAACGGGCACGTCGAGCAACCTGCCGAGACCCTCTACAAAAAATCCTGTCTCATTGAGCGCGGAAGCCTCCGCCCTCTAACCAAGGTCAACGTCGACATGCTGGAAAAGGCTCAAGCTCAATTCGTAAAGCGAGAAGACGTCGATTCGGATAACGTCAAAGTGTTCATGGAACTTACCCTCTCGACCCTGGGACCATCCGAAGGTGAAATTGACCATGCCGACTTCCTTGCCCGCATCGACTGCATCAATGCTTGCGGTTACGACGTCCTCGTCTCCAATCTTTTCGAGTATTACAAGCTAAGCACATTCCTCCGGCGCAACGTAAGCAAGCCCATAGGTCTAGTCATGGGGCTCAACAATCTCGCAGACATCCTAAAGGAAGAATACTACTCCGAGCTGGAAGGCGGCATCTTGGAAGCCTTGGGAATCCTCTTCAAAGACAACATCAAAATCTATGCCTACCCCATAGAAAACGAGAATTTCGAGCGTTACCAAAAACAGATTGGAGTCGGCGACAACGTGGAAGCCAATCCAGCTGAAGACGGACTCATCGACATCGACAACTTGTTAGTGGCCGACAACCTTAGGAACCTCTACAAGTATGTGCGTGAAAACGGCTTCTTGGAACCTATCTTGGATTGTGATCGATCCAACATGGGCCTTTTTTCTCGAGACATCTTCGAAAAAGTCCAGGCAAGGAGTCCGGGATGGGAAGAGCTCCTCCCCCCTTGCGTAGCCAAGCTAATCAAAGAGAAAAACTTCTGGCGAGCCTCGACCTAAAGCTATTGCAGGCTAGCGGCGACGCTTGGAAATGATCTCGGAAACCTTTTCGTCGAAGCCGTCGCCCTTTCCTTCCTTGGCGAGGCGAGCCTTTTCGGTGGTCACGAAGTCCCGGCGCTTGACGAGCAGTTCTTCCAGTTTCTTCTGAAGTTCGGTCCGCTTGGCCACTTGTTCCTTGAGGTAGGCCGTACGCGTCTCGGGCGACATTTTCTTGAGTTTCTCGGAAAGTTTATCCTCCTCGATTTTGTCGTATTCGTACTTGCCGGAAGCAAGGCCCTCCACAAGGTCTCCTCCGCCATCGATGTAGGCGGTGGCAGCTGCGGAAGGGGCCACGGAGCCACTAAACTTCAAAGAGGAGATAGCCTTGGATTTAAAGGAAAGCACGGAGAGGCGGTCGGCGGCCACCTCGTCATCAGCCTCGGCAGCCAGCTCAAGCTTACTAGCCACGACCGCCCGCACTCCGGCATCTCCATAGGCCACTACGGTGACGCCGAGTTCGCGGTTGAGCTTGGCGATTTCGGCATCGACGGGCGTGCTGATGGCAGCCACGCCACCGGTTTGCGCGATGGCCACGTAGTCGCCCTCGGCGAGCTTGGCGATTTCCTTCCATATGGGCGTGGTGGAAGCCATGCTCCCGCACTGGACGGTGTTGACGATGAGATCCTTCTTCACAGCCTGCTTGCAGACTGCGGGATACTTGACGTCGTCCTGATAATCCATGTGCGGAGGGGCATCTCCCACCAGAAAGATCAACTTGAGCACCTTGCGATCATCGTTCCACTTGATCTTGGTTACGGCCTCGTGCAGGGCCTGGTTTACAGACTCGGGGGTGTCGCCGCCGCCTTGGGCCTGAAACTTCATCAGCTTGGCGTATACGTCGTCGATATCCTCGGAAAGGTCGTGAACCTGCGTAACGTAGGCGTCCTTGCGATCGCGGTAACCAATAAGCCCTATGCGAAGGTTGGGCACGGGCTTGCTGGAAAGAATCTCGTTGGCGATGGACCAGACCTTTTGCTTGGCGCCCTCGATGAGACCTCCCATGGAACCGGTGGTGTCTAGGACGAAGCAGACCTCGATGGTCTCGCGTTCCTTCTTTGCGTTTTTCTTGGCCTTCTTCTCACCGTCCTTGGCGGCGAGGGAAAAAAGAACGAGGCAAGCGGTAATAAACAGGGCGATTGTTTTCATGATGAGTTTTCCGTTTCTTTGTTAAATCGGTCGATATTCAATAGGTGGACAAACTACCTTCGGCAGCGAATGACCTTGCCTTGGTGGATGACGTCGACATCGGGTCCAAGGCTGAGCCAAGGAATAACCTCGGGGTGTTTCTCGAGGAAGTCGAAGTACTCCTTGGAGGCGAATTTGAGCTCGTGAATCGTCTTGTCCGAATCGTCGCGGGCATCGTCGTCGATCCAGAGATTCCCCGCAAGGTGGAAGGTCTTGCCGTCTATTATGCGGTTCTCGAACATGAGTCTGCCACGCCCCTTTCCTTCACCCGAGTAGGCGATGTCCCTAGCGGCTCTGAAATCAGCAATGCCGCTGGCGCTCTTGAGAGCGGAACCGGATGCTGCTCCTCGCACGGCATCATCCCCGGACTTCTCGAGCTTGAAACTGTCGTAAGAAAGCTTGGCATCTCTTTCAATGGCAAGTGACTCTTCGGCAATAGGCGCCACTGTTGTGCCTGGGGCAAAGCCTCCCAAGCTGC
>JACNJI010000241.1 GCA_014382645.1 Verrucomicrobiota bacterium
CCCCCGGATCCTGCCGCCCCCCCCCGACAGCGCCCTCCGTGCTGCAGGGCCCCTTCTACCAGGCCCCCGCTCCAGAAGTCGGTGTTTCGCCCCCCAGGAGCCACGGCGACCATCCCGTAATGTCTGGCGGGTTGATCACGAACTGGAGGATCTTGCAGGCAACACTCCCGCCCGTCTCTTCGACTTTGACCTTCAGGCTGGCAATTCGGCGAGTCCTGTCCTTAGTTTGGGCTTTTCTCCCCTAAAAAACAAATGATCGTTCAAGATAAATGGATCCCCACGGACTCGATCCACAATTGAATACGCAAGGAGTCTTGAGCCATGCATAGACAACTGATCCTCGGGTTGACCATCCTTACGCTAGGTCCTTTGCTCCATTCGGCGGTGGACGAAAACAACTGGCCTCAGTTTCGTGGACCCAAGGCCCTCGGTGTATCGGATAATCCAGATCTGCCCGACAAATGGGATCCGACGGAGAACGTTCTATGGAAACGGGAAATCGCCGGGCGCGGTTGGTCCTCTCCCGTGGTGTGGGGCAACCGCCTGTTCCTCACCACGGCCATCAACGAGGGAAAAACCGAGGAACCTAAAAAAGGGCTCTATTTCGGTGGCAATCGGGCCGCCACAAAGAACATCCATCGTTGGAAGGTGCTCTGCTTGGATCTCAATTCCGGCGAAGTGTTGTGGGAGAAATTGACCCGCACCGGGAAACCGCAAGGCAGCATTCACATCAAGAATAGTTATGCCACCGAGACCCCCATCACCGATGGGGAGCGAATCTACGCCTACTTCGGTAATCATGGCCTGTACTGCTACTCCGTCGAGGGTGAGTTGCTCTGGAGCAAGCGATGGCCGGCTCACAAGACGCGATATGGTTGGGGATTGGCCGCATCACCCATCCTCCACGAGGGCAAACTGTATGTGGTTAACGACAACGAGGAACAGTCCTACCTCGTGGCTCTCGACGCCAAGACCGGCAAGGAACTGTGGCGAACGAAACGCGATGAAAAGAGTAATTGGGCAACGCCTTACCTATGGGAAAACGAACTGCGAACCGAGATTATCACCTCGGGAACCCAGAAAGTGCGATCCTATGACTTGAATGGTAAACTACTCTACCAATTCGGGGGAAATTCATCCATCACCATCGCTACTCCGTACGCCAAGTTCGGTCTCCTCTACGTCACCTCCGGATACGTGGGAGACCGCAAGAAGCCGATCTTCGCCATTCGCCCAGGGGCCACTGGTGATATCTCCCTGCGCTCAGACCAAGACAGCAGCGAGTACGTCGCCTGGCGTCAACCCCGAGCAGGCCCCTACAATCCATCTACCATAGTTTACGGCGACCTCCTCTACGTACTACTTGACCGCGGAATAGTAGCCTGCTATGAGGCAAAGACCGGCAAACAGGTCTACGGTCCCGTCCGCCTACCCGAAGGTCGGGCCTTCACCAGCTCCCCTTGGGCTTACAATGGAAAAATCTTTTACCTCAACGAATTCGGAGAAACTTATGTTCTACAAGCGGGTCGCAAATATAAACTCCTTCATACAAACAAACTCCTCGAGGAGGACATGTGCATGGCAACTCCCGCCATATCCGGAAACAAGTTGATCATTCGCACGGACGCCCATGTCTACTGCTTCAAGAATGGAGGGAGGGGCAAGTAAGGGGGCCTCACCGAACAACTGCCAGAGAATTAGATTTACAAATAAAGAACACAAATATGAGAAAAGTCTCAGAACAAATAAAACAATCCCTTGAACCCTTCACCCTGCGAATTATGAACAGCTCACCGTTCAACAGAATATCCCCGTGGCTTTCCGTCTTGCTCACATCGAGCCTTTGGATCAGTGGCATGGCGGTCCACGGGATTATCTTGGATGCGGCCGAGTGGAGCCAATTGCAAGGAGACGCAAAACGGTCGGGCAATGCGCCAACCGAGACATTGACAGGATCGCTGGGCTTGGCGGCGGCTATACCATTGACGGATGGCGTCTATGCCTCGCCAGTGGTGAGTGGTGGCAGGGTATTTGTGATTGATGGATCGGGCGTCGTGTTTGCCATCGACACGAAGAGCTTCAAAGTTAAATGGCGGTTCGCGACCAAGGGCGGTTCGGGAAATTGCAACAACGTGGCGGCTCCCGCGGTAATTGGTAATTATCTGCACGTCGGCACGATGGCAGGATATTACTACGTGCTCGATTGCGAGAGTGGGGCATTGGTGAATACAATCGATTGCGCCGAGCCGATTTTCTCCGCCCCGGCAGTAGGGAATGGTCGTATCTATTTCGCCACACTTGGGGCACGAATTTACGCGGTGTCTCCAAAGGGTGAGGTGGCGTGGACTTGGGATTTCGTCAAGGAAGTCGTGAAGTTCGACGGCGACCGATGGAGCGGTGCGGACTGGGTGAAGTTCCGAGGCGATCGCGTGACTTGGAAAGACCATTTCGTGTGCTCCCGCGACATCTGTCTCGTGGACAAGACGGTTGTCATGCCGGCGGGTGGGAGGACTGTCTTTGTCGAGGATACCGGCGACAAACCGCATTTGCGCGTAATTGGCGAAATCCCGAAATACGCAGGCTCCGAATATCCGGCCACCCTCGGCCAAAGCGCGGACGCGGCAGGCAACGTATACGTCCAATGGCATCGCCGGGACAACTCCGGGCGGGTCGAGAAAATGAAATTAGCGGGCGACAAATTGGAAATGGGTTTCATCAAGAGCACCGAGACAACCATCCGCATACCCGGCCTGCTAAGCTTTGCCCCAATGAGCATACGCGGGAAGGACGTATATCGCGTGCGACCCGAGCACGGACGGGGACTGTGCAGACACCGCGAGGGAAAGGAAAAGCCAGAAACCCTGTCCGCAGAGGGGTCGATCTGCCCACCGGCGCTAACCCGTGATCATGCCGTTTACGGAGGCCTCGACGGCAAGTTGCGCATAGTGCCTCTGAAAGGTGGTAAAACAACCGTGATCGAGACTGCGTTCGGTTCGCCTATCACAGCCCCCGTGGCAGTGGCGAACGGACGAATTTACGCAGGCTGTGAGGATGGCTACCTCTATGTCATCGAACCCAACGGCAAGATGCCGCTGCCGAAGAAGGATCTGCAGATCTGGAAAATTCGCAGTCCGCTAAAAGGTCCCCTCGCCGACGACAAGTACAACTGGTACACTAACTACGGTGACTTCGCCGGCTCCAACGCGAATGACCAAGGCTTGGAACCTCCTCTGCGCATGCGCTGGGCTCGCCGCCTCGAGGGCACCGTGAAGCACCTGCCGGTTTGTGGTGGCGGGCGCCTCTACACGCATACCGCCGAAGGACAAATCATCGCGGTGGAGCAGGATACCGGGCGCCTGCTTTGGCGACGGCATTGGCCTGACGTCTATCTGTCCTTCACCTCACCGCTTTACGTGGACGGAAAATTGCTCATACCGCAAGGCGGTATCAAACGCTCCCTCATACGTTGCCTGGATGCGTCTACCGGAAAATTGCTCTGGGAACAGCCTTTCACCGGTTCGCCGGGCTGGAGTCGACAGTTTCCGCCTGTCGTTCACGACAACATCGCTATCTATGCTTCCGGTTCAGGCGAGTATGCCTACCAAGGCACGGAGAAATATTTCACCTTCGGCGGCGAACCAGTTAAGGCGAGCGGGCGTGAGGTAATGAGCTGGATCTCCTCGAACACCAACCCCTACTACCCAAAGAATCATCGACCGAGAATCTGGGCATGGAACCTAAAAACGGGCAAACTGCTCTGGGAAAAGGATTTCACAAAATACGGTCGCGGCGGCAATGACTGCGGCATAAGCATCCTCGACGGCAAACTCTACTACTCGGTCTTCTTCGGCTACGCCACCAGCCAGAAGGTCCGGCGTGGACTGCCCGTTGAAAACAACGGCTTGACCGCCTGCATCGAACCCAAGACGGGCAAGGTCGTGTGGCTCACTACAGATTATTACGTGACAGCGAAATGCACCCTCAGCGCCCGCGATGGTCGTATATACATTGGCGGCTACAATCGGGCCAAGGAGGGCACGAACGAACGTTTCGTATGGTGCCTGGACGGCAAGGACGGTTCGCTCGTCTGGAAGTCCGACCCCGTGACCTCGGCCCTAAACGTCGTCACCGTAGGGGATCGATTCATCTTCTCCAACGCCCTGCGCGGTAAGGGCAATTTGTTTGATCGCAAAACCGGCAAGGTGATTGGCAGCATAGGCCACAACTACGCCTGCTGCCGTTTCACCATGTCGGAACCATATGTCCTCGGGGCAAACATGGACATGATCGACCTCTCCAAGGATGGGAAACTCGTCTCCACCGGTCCCGCCATCGACTCACGCGAGTGCCTCGGTGCGGTGGTCTCCAACGGACGCATATTCTACACCTCGCAAGCAAGCGGTTTCGTCGTCTCCCAAACCTTCGGACCGGCATCGAAGAAACTGCCGGCCGTTTGGGAACGTCCATGAACCGTCGCGCCTTCACTCAACGCACCGCGACGCTGGCGAGCTCCATGCTCGGACTCGCTGCCGAAACTAGCCGGACAAACTCCGAAACGACTCGTCGACGCCGATATTGGAGCGGCCTTGAAGAACGCCCGACTCTCCATGCTGTTCCAAGGGAAAACCGCGGAAGAATGCAGACGTTGGCAAAAGGAATTCAAGACCAAGCTGACCGAATTGCTGGGCGACTCTACTCCGCCGAGGAATGGGAAGGTAACTGTCGAGGAAGTCGTAAAGCTCAATGACCATGTGAGACATCAGATCTTGCTCGAAGCGAAAGGCATTCCCTCCGTCCCGGTCTACCTACTGATCCCGAGGAACCTTGCTAAAGGAAAGAAGGCCCCCAGGAGTCCTGTGCGTCCATGGCCATGGCGAGTTCGGTAACGATCCGATCGTGGGGCGAGACGACCTGCCCGGAGTGGAAGAAGCCATCCAAAAAAGCCACTACGATTACGGTCTGCAATTCGTTCGAAAAGGCTATGTCGTTGCCGCACCCTGCATGGTGCCATTCGGTCGCCGGGTAAACCGAAAGAAATACGGCGGACAAGACCCCTGCGCCGGGACCTTCGTCCGGATGCAGACCCTCGGCCAGTTGCCCATCACGGCGAACTTGCGCGACCTGCGCTGGCGCCTTGACTTGTTGCAAAGTCGGCCCGAAGTACATACGGAGAAGCTCGGTTGCTCCGGTCTCTCCTACGGCGGTCGCATGACGATGATAGTAACCGCGATGGACAATCGCATCAAAGTGGCCTCTGTGAGCGGAGCACTGAACCTACTCCAGGAAAGGCTTTCTATTCGCTATAGCTGCGGTTCTCAAATAATACCCAAACTCTTGAATTATGGGGATTATTCAGAGATCGGTTCACTGATTGCCACGCGACCTTGCGTTTGGGAAACCGGCTCCATGGATTCTCTCATAGTGAAGCCGTGGGATGAAGTTTTCCGCAAGCGACTGAAGAACGCCTACCATGCCCTCGGAGAGGAAAAACGGCTTCGCTTCGACCAATTCGAGGGAGACCAACGCTGGAACGGGAAAGTTGCCTATCCCTTGTTTGAAAAGGCACTCAAATGAGCCCTTCGAATGCCCTTCCCTCCTTGCAAATAACATTTGAGTGGACGCAAAAGATTTGACGGAGCATACCCTCTTTGAACTTTATATTATTAAACCAAAGCCACTTCGGCCAAACCTCAAACGGAATAAGCGTACCATGGACAAGACACCCGAAACATCCTCTCCCATAACGCGCCGGTCCTTCATCGGCAACGGTGGCAAAATCGCCGGAGTAGGCGCCCTCGCGGGCGTAACGCTTCCCATGGTTCACGGCAAGACCGACGACACCACAAAGATCGCGCTCATCGGTTGCGGCGGACGCGGCACAGGCGCAGCCAGCAACGCCCTCTCCGTCTCCCTTGCCAATGGCCCCACAAAACTTGTGGCAATGGCCGACGTCTTCCAGCACAGACTGGACAGCAGCTACAACGGACTCAAAAACAAGCACAAGGACAAGGTGGACGTATCGCCTGACAACAAACACATTGGCTTCGACGGTTACAAGAAAGCCATGGACACCCTAGACAAAGGCGACGTGGCGATCTTCACTACCCCATGCGCGTTTCGTTGGGTGCATTACGAGTATGCGATCAAAAAAGGCTTGAACGTCTTCATGGAAAAGCCTGTCACGCCGGACGGTTTTTCCTCCCGGAAAATGCTTGAATTAAACCAAGAAGCTAAGAAGAAAAACCTCAAGGTCGGGGTTGGCCTGATGTGTCGTCACAGTAAAGCTAGGCGAGAACTGTTTTCCCGTATCAAAGACGGGGAAATCGGAGAAATCCTCGCCCTACGGGCATACCGTATGCAAGGTCCCATCGCCTCGTGCTTTTCCGGGAAAAAACCCGACAACGAAAAGGAACTGATGTACCAAATAAAGCGGTTCCACAGCTTCCTTTGGCTGAGCGGGGGTTCCTTTAGCGACTTCTTTATCCACAACATCGACGAGTGCTGCTGGATGAAAGATGCTTGGCCGGTGAAGGCGCAAGCCCAGGGAGGACGGCATTACCGAGGAGACAGCATCGACCAAAACCTTGACAACTACACCGTTGAATACACCTACGACGACGGAACCAAGCTCTATCTGCACGGACGAAATATGGCGGGTTGCTACGGTGAATTCAGTAGCAATGCCCACGGCACCAAGGGATATGCTTTGGTTTCCGGCCCCGGAGGCCACCGTTCGCAGGCTCGCATACACAAGGGACAGGGGCCAGACAGTGATATCGCATGGATGTTCGGCCAACGCGATGGCCAACGCCCGATCACCGAGACCAATCCCTACCAAGACGAATGGGAGCACCTCATGGACGCGATCCGCAACAACAAGCCTTACAACGAAGTCGATCGCGGTGTAGCAGCCAGTACAACGACCTCGATGGGTCGCATGGCCGCCCACACCGGACAGGAAATAACCTACGACCAAATGCTCAATTCAAAACACCAGTTCGCCCCGGGAGTGGAAAAGCTTACCCTGGAATCGGATTCTCCTCTTTTAGCCAACGCCGAAGGCATATATCCCGTCCCCGAGCCGGGCATTAAGAAATCGCAAGAATATTAGGCCGAAACTTGTGCTCGAAAGCTCATTCAAAAAACGAGAAGGAATCGAGAAACTCTTTCGAAAAGCGAAGGTTTTTAAAAATATTTCGACATTTTTTCTGAGGGAAATTTCAGAGGAACAAGGGTTTCTGAAAACACCTCAACTCTGACACCGAAAGATTTTTTCAATGGGAGTTGACGAGCTCTCTTTTACTCTCATATAGTGAAATCTTCCAAGAGAGTTTTGGGGTAGGCTTTCTTGGTTTTAGGCCCGCCATTGGTTGAAACAGGGGCGGGCAGCTTTTATGTACCGATTAAGTGTCATCCCAAATTCGGCACGGCTTTACCGGAGGGCACCGAAACCCAGCCATAAACGCCTAAGATCCTGATAC
>JACNJI010000313.1 GCA_014382645.1 Verrucomicrobiota bacterium
CGCCAAACCAACAATATATATATGCAGCCCTGCTTGATCTTCAGCGAGAGGGTGAGCCTGCCGATGAGATTCTTCTTGCAGAAAAGCTTTCTCAACGAGATCAGTTGGACGAAGTTGGAGGTCATGCCGCGTTGGCGGCTCTGACCTCTCGGATAGAAACACCTGCCCATGCTCCTTTTTGGCTGGAGATAGTGAGGGAAAAGCAAATTCTTAGACAGTGCATACGCGTAGCTCATGATATCATTGACCGGGCAAATAAGCAGGAAGGTGACCTTGGTGCATTTCTCGGTGAAATTGAAAAAGATGTTTTTGAGTTAAGCCAAGATCGAGCCTCCGATGCGGCAAAGAGATTCAGAGAACCGGTTGCCAGTGCCGAAGAACAGATCAACAGGTTATTAGCCGGTGAAGATGCGGCTGGTGTAAAAACAGGCTATCCCGATCTCGATAATTTAACTAACGGTCTAAGACCAACTGAAATGATAGTTTTGGCAGCTCGACCTTCTGTGGGAAAGACTACTCTTGCCATGAACATTGTGGAAAACATCGTTTTGTCTCCAGCCGCACAACCAGATCCTCCAAGCGTTCTTGTATTCAGTTTGGAAATGAGTGCTGTTTCCCTTGCCATGCGATTGATTTGTGGCCGGGCCGAGGTTAATCAAAGTGATCTCCAAAGAGGATTTGCACCTCGCGATGCTCAAGCAAAGCTAGCTGCAACCGCTCGTGAATTTCGTCAGGCGCCCATATGGGTTGATGATTCAGGAGGTTTAACAATCCATCAACTCCGAGCAAAAGCTCGTCGCACTCACTCCCGGCAACCACTTTCATTAATCGTGGTGGATTACCTTCAACTCATTGGAACCGACTCTCGTATCCAATCGAGAGAAGCTGGAGTTGCAGACATTTCTCGCGGACTTAAGGCAATGGCCAAGGAACTTAATGTCCCGGTGATTGTTTTGAGTCAGCTTAACCGGGAGTCTGACAAGGATGGTCGGGAACCGAGGCTTTCGGATCTCCGTGAGTCAGGTTCTATTGAGCAGGATGCTGATATTGTAATGCTTCTTGCCAAGGACAAATCAGCCTCGGATGCCCGCGAGATGGATGGCCCCAATGCAAGTGCTGAAGACTTCGAAACCATAAAGCTTCTCTTGGCTAAGCAACGAAATGGTCCCACCGGTAATTTGCAACTAGCATTCCGCAAACAGTTTACGCGCTTTACCAGTATGCACGGCGGTTCTCGCATGAATTAAGATCAATGCTTGCTGACATTCGTATTTTAGTCCTCGTATGTTTTATTCTTATGGGATGGGGAGCGTTTTCGCTGGCTCAAGTTGACCCTACGGGTAAGCGTATTTCGGAAATCCGAATCACGATTCAAGGACCCCGTACCATTGGTGAGTCTTTTATTCGCGAGAACCTTCAAGTTGAGGTTGGTGCTGAGTATCACTCCAGTGCCATAGACAAATCCATCCGCAATCTGATGGCCACTGGTACTGTAGATGATGTCCGCGTTTTTTTGGATACTGTGCAACCAGATCCTGCATCAGTCGTTTTAGCTTTCCGCGTTACCACAAAACCTCGCATCGGAGAGATTCGATTCGAGGGGAATGATTCGCTTTCTCGAAGAAATCTCGAAAAATTAATTAAATCGGAAGCAGGTGAACTTCTCGATGAAGCAATTATCAAGTCTGACGAGCGGGCAGTTCGGGAACTTTATTTGGACAAAGGCTTTTGGAATTCTCGGGTGGAGTCTGAGATTCTTCGTGATGAAGGTGCTCGTTCGGCCACAGTTGTTTTTCGTATAGTAGAAGGTGAAAGTCGCAAAATCCGAAAAATCGCATTCGAAGGCAATAAACAACTTTCAAGTAGGTTTCTTCGCAAGCAAATTGAAACTGCTCCGTGGCGCTTCTGGCGTTTCTGGTCCAAACGTTCCAAATATAGACCTTCCGTGTTGGAGGGAGATCTTGAAGTTTTGCGCAAGGTCTATCGAGACAAAGGTTTTCTTGATATAGGCATTGAGGAAAGTGGGGTCGAAATTTTAAGGCGTGGTGCTGACGCATTGGACCTTGTTGTAAACTTGGTTGAAGGAGAAAGATCCTATGCAGGAAAAATAAAAGTAATAGGCAACGCTGTCCTCTCGACGGAAGACCTCTTGAAGGAATTAAAGTTGCAGGAAGGCGACGTCTACTCACCTACCCTTCTTGGGGAGGATCGGAATCGCATTAGGAAACGCTATGGAGAAGATGGTTATCTCGATGCCCGAGTTATCGCGATTCGTAAACCTAATCTCGAATCGGGGCGAATAGACGTTACTTTTGACGTGACGGAGAACAACAAGTTTACCGTGCACTCTATATTGGTGCGGGGGAACGACAAGACTCGCACCATTGCGATTGTCCGAGAATTAGCTCTTGCCCCTAGCGAAATATTCGATCTCCGTCGAATGGAGACTAGCGAGGCACGCTTGAGAAACACCCGGTTTTTCGAAAGAGTCACTCTCGACGACGAACCTATTGCTACGGACGATCCCGAAATTCAGCGCTCTAGGCGCAATCTCGTAGTAAATGTGAAAGAGGGGCGTACTGGACATGTCTCCTTTGGGGTAGGATTCAGCACCTTGGAAAACGCAATGATGTTCGCTGAATTTCGCCAAGGTAATTTCGATCTTTTTCGTTGGCGTGGTCCCCACAGGTTACAGGGTGACGGCCAAAAGTTTCGGTTTCGCTTAAAACTTGGTTCTCGTAGTAGTGAGGTTCGTCTTGCGCTTGAGGAACCTTGGTTTTTGAACCGTCGTCTAGCTGCAGGTTTCGAAGTCTTTCGGGAAAAGTCTGATTACTACAGTTCCTACTACGATGAGATGCGGGCGGGATTCGAAATCTATGCTCGACGACGTTTGTTCGAACTGGTCGAAGGCCGGCTATTTTATAGTTATGAGGATGTCGTTATAGATGATACAGCTTCCAATGCTCCATCATTCATAAAGAATGAGGACTTAATCATATCAAAGATTGGTCTCACACTTACTCGCGATACTCGCGACAGCATCTTGTTCCCTACCGAGGGCAGCATTCTCTCTCTACGAAAGGAATTTGCCGGTGGTCCCTTTGGCGGTGAAGCTGAATATGGTCGTCTCGAGCTGCAAGGGGCACAGTTTTTCAAGACTTCAGAAACCATGGAGCAGGTACTCTCTTTTGTAGCTAGAGCAGGCACTTTGGGTCGGTATAATGGGAACGATGACGATGTACCATTCTTTGAAAAGTTTTTCTTAGGAGGGCCTTACAACCTAAGGGGATGGGATTACAGGGATGCTGGTCCTCAAAACGACAAGATAGATCCTCTTACTGGATTGCCTGAGCCAAAGGAACCTACAGGTGGTAACACTTTTGCTTATTTGGGCGCCGAGTACACCTTTAAGATTGCTCAGCCCTTACGGTTGGCGCTCTTTTACGATGGCGGTTACATGAATAAGGGCGATTTTCAGTTTAACCCTTCCTCGGGCCCAGGGTGGTACGACAACTGGGGACTCGGTGCCCGCATTATGGTTATGGGCATGCCCCTGCGTCTCGACCTCGGTTTCCCCATAACTGATCCAACCGATACAGGTGGTTCGCCTCAATTCCACTTCTCCGGTGGAACTCGCTTTTGACAATACGCCTCGGCATCCCCATTTTAAAATGATGAAAAAGTCACTTCCACAATTCTTATTCTCAGCGACCGTTATCTGTCTTGTCTCTTCCATGGTTCAGGCACAGACGATCGGAGTTGTAGATGTCCAAAAAGTCTTTGACGGATACCATAAAGTTAAAGACGCTCGTGAGCGCCTCGAAAAATCCCGCAAGATTGCCAACGAAGAAATTGGAATCTTTCGAGAGGAACTTGGTTCCATTGTGAAGGAACTTAAGGAAACTGAGGGAAAACTGAAAAATCCGAACATTGATAGTTCCACTCTCAGAAGCAAGTATCAGGAGCAGGTGAAAAAGGCCAAGGAGAAGCAGGATGATCTTATACAATACGACAAGCGCACCAAGGCGACGATTTCACAGAGACAAAGAAACCTTCTCGTAGAACATATTGCCGACATTAGAGAAGCCGTAGACAAGGTTTCCACCGTCAAGAAGCTCGACCTTGTGATCAATTCATCCGAAACGCAATTGGGGGTTTTTTACGTAAACCCCACATTGGACGTGACACTAGATGTGATCGCTGTTCTTAACTCCTCCGCCCCCAACAAGTAAGCCCCGATACATTCCCGGGTGTTGTCCGGTAGCATCGTATGTCGATCGAATTAACTCTCGACGAAATCCTCAAAGTCCTCCCCGAGGGCAAGTTAGATGGTGACAAGCATGTTGGGTCCTTGAGTGGAGTTGCTGCACTGGATAAAGCGCAATCAGGGGATATCGCCTTTCTGGGTAACCCGAAATATAAAGGTCAAGTTGCCTCCACTGCCGCCTCATTGGTGCTCCTTCCCAGCGATTTCGTTGGGTTACCTCGAGACGGTCAGTGTTATCTTCGAGTTGAAGAACCTTCGTACGCGCTAGGTCTCATCTGTCGCGTCATAGAGGAGCGCCTTTTTCCGCCGCCGTCTATAGGAATTCATTCTTCTTCCTGTATGGAAAATGGAGTCATAGTCGCGGACTCCGTGACAATCGGTCCTTTTTGCCATATCGAAGGTGGAGCTGAAATCGGTGCCGACGTTCGTATTGCATCCCATGTTCATGTAGGAGCTTTTGCAAAGATCGGTGCAGGTAGCAGACTTTTTAACGGTGTAAAATTGCTTAGCCGATGTGAACTTGGCGAACGAGTCATCTTGAATGCAGGAGTTGTTGTGGGATCCGAAGGTTTTGGGTTTGATCAGGTTTCCGGTCGACACGAAAAAATACCGCATCTTGGAAATGTCGTGATCGAAGACGATGTCGAAATCGGTGCTAATACTTGTATCGATCGTTCTCGTTTTGCCGAAACTCGTATTGGCGAGGGAACTAAAATCGATAATCTCGTGCAAATCGGTCACAATGTTAGAATTGGAAAACGCTGTTTAGTGGTGGCTCAAGTAGGCATCAGTGGAAGCGTTTCATTCGATGACGATGTAATCGTTGGCGGCCAAGCTGGTTTTGCAGGCCACCTTAATGTCGGAAAAGGAGCGAAAATTGCCGCTCAGGCTGGGATTACAAAGAATGTCGAGGCAGGAGCCTTCCTCAAAGGTAATCCCGCATTGCCATATGCTCTGGCTCAGCGCATTGCGGTTTTGCAAAGGAAGTTACCCGATTTGTTCAAAAGGTTTGCCGACCTCGACGAGACCTCTTAGTGAGTTGTTCGAAATGAGAATGAAAGAGGCAAGTCTTAAAATTTTCACCGGATCATCAAATCCTGATCTCGCAAAGGAAATATGTAACTATTTGGATGTACCACTCGGGGATGCGCTAGTCACCGCATTCCCTGATAGCGAATCCTTCGTCAGGTTTAACGAGAATATCCGCGGAGCCGATGTCTTTCTCGTTCAGTCCACCTGTTCTCCAGCCAATCACAATGTGATGGAGTTGCTTATTATGATAGATGCAGCAAAGCGCGCATCTGCTTCCAGAGTGACTGCAGTCCTCCCTTTCTTTGGTTATGCTCGACAGGACCGTAAGGACCAACCTCGCGTTCCCATTACCTCTAAACTGGTAGCCAACCTGCTTGTTGCCGCTGGAGCCAACCGTATCCTTACCATGGACTTGCATGCCCAGCAAATCCAAGGTTTTTTTGATATTCCCGTTGACCACTTGTATGCCTCACCAGTCTTCTTTGAAGCTCTTAAGGAAGAAAGCACTGATAACCTAACGGTTTTTTCTCCCGATGTCGGTGGCATGAAAATGGCTAATGCCTATGCTGAAATGCTTGGTTGTCCTCTTGGCTTTGTTGCCAAGCGTCGAACAGGCGCGACTACCGTTGAAGCCATGAACCTAGTAGGTGAAGTGGAGGGTCGTGATATCCTTATTATCGACGACATGACTGAAACGGCCGGTACTCTCGTGGCTGCCGCCACCCTTCTCAAGGAACGTGGAGCCCGTACAGTTAGGGCAATAGTGAGTCACGGCGTTCTTAATGAGATCGGTCGAGAACGTCTTCGTCAGGGAGTTCTCGATGAGTTACTTACTACAAATACTGTTCAACTTGACACGGGTGATCTCCCCATTCGCACCCTTAGTGTGGCTCCTCTTCTTGGCGAAGCGATTTACCGTACTCATACAGACAGTAGTATCTCCAGCCTTTTCAAAATAAAGGGTTTCTAATCACTTGATTAGCCTTTTTTTTAATGAGGCATAAACAAACCATAGTGTCTTCCTCGCCTAAGTATTTGCAATGAAGGTATTCGACAGATTCAAATTTCCCCAGACGGCCATAGTGGTAATTACATTTCTGCTAAATCTATTGTGGTCTCAAGAGAATCATCTTTTCGGTCATGCAGATCGTTTTACTTTAAAGTTAGACGAGACGCCTTTGCCTCAGACTGATCCTCCAAGAGTGACAGGTTATGCTGATGTATTAAGTAAAGCGACACCTGCCGTGGTCGGGGTTTATACCGCTCAAGTAGTGCGCCGAAGTTTTCCAAACGCATCCAATCCGCTAGAGGATTTTCTTAGACGCTATTATGGGCTTTCTAGAGGTGCGGACCGTTCTCGAGTGGAAGAACAAAAGGTACCGGCCGGTATGGGGTCCGGTGTGATAATTGCCCCCGAGGGTTATGCAATCACCAATGCCCATGTTATTACCGACCAACGCACGGGAAAACCAGTGGACGAAGTCTCCGTTAAACTGTTTGACAAGCGTGAATTCCCTGCCGAAATCGTTGGCTTTGACAAAGCCACCGATATAGCCGTTCTCAAGATTAACGCTCCCGAAGCTCTTCCGTCCATCACCCTCGGAGACAGCGCCAAGTTAAGGGTGGGCGACATTGTCTTTGCCGCCGGCAACCCCCTTGGCGTCGGTCTCACCGTTACCATGGGCATTGTTTCGGCCACGGGTCGTACTGATCTCGGTATTCTCAAGGATCCGGGATCCTATGAAAATTTTATCCAGACCGATGCTGCAATCAATCAAGGTAACTCCGGTGGTGCCCTTATCGATGCCAAAGGTCGTCTCGTTGGTATTAACACGGCCATTTACTCTCGGACAGGAGGAAGTATAGGAATTGGCTTTGCCATTCCGGTAAACCTCGCCCGCAGTGTTATGACTGGTCTCATTGAGAAAGGTGGAGTTCAGCGCGGTTTCCTCGGGGTCCAGCTCGAGGACTTGCCTTCCGACAAGGGAGCCCGCACAATGGGAGTGGTGAAAGGATCTCCAGCGGATCGAGCCGGGATTCAGGGTAATGACATTATAGTCGAGGCTGCCGGTAAGGAAATTGCCTCCGTTGCGGAACTTCGTCTCGCCATTTCTCAAACCCCTCCTGGA
>JACNJI010000104.1 GCA_014382645.1 Verrucomicrobiota bacterium
AAGCAAACGCAAACGCAGGACCGGAAGACCCCCAAGGCCACTGCCGATGCCGTCTATGCTCTCCTTCTCCGTGGCAGCGACTTGCTAGCTTCCGATGAGTTGGTCAAGGTTTCCCTCGCCGACATGCCCCCGATCAAACCCGAGAACGTCGAGGCCGGAACGGGCTTCTATGAGAAACGATTCGTCGGTGGCGAGATTAAGTCCGACTTCGGCAAGGTCACCGTTACCAAGGTGGACGAGGGCGTGGCTTGGGGAAGCGTGCATTGGCAGTACATGGAGGACATTTCCAAGATCACCCCCCACGAAGGTACTCCCTTGAAGATCAAGAAGGCGCTTTACCTCAAGGAGTACACCAAAAAGGGGCCGGAGATCGTTCCCGTTCGCGGAGCCGTCGAGGTGGGGGACGAGCTAGTCGTCCGGATCGAGCTCCGTACGGATCGTGACATGGAGTACGTCCACATGAAAGATCATCGCGGCAGCGGCACCGAACCCGTGAACGTCCTCTCCCGATACAAGTATCAGGATGGTCTCGGTTACTACGAGTCCACCCGCGACACGGCCTCCCACTTCTACTTGGATTACCTCCCCAAGGGCGTGTACGTATTCGAATACTCCGTCCGAGTACAGCATCGCGGCCAGTACCAGACCGGCATGACCAACGTGCAGTGCATGTACGCCCCCGAGTTCAACAGTCATTCGCAAAGCATAGGCTTGGTAGTCGAATAGCGGCAGTTCGGTTCGGAGGCTTGATGAATCTTGCTTCCAACCCCCAAACCGTCTAACCACGGGGCAATCATGAATAGAAAATCCTTCTCTTCCACTTTTCTGGTGATTTGCGCCCTTGCTTCCTCATGGCTTGCCCATGCGGAAGCAAAGGAAGCTCCCAAACGCGTTGCTTGCGTGGGCGACAGCATAACGTTCGGGGCGGCGATCAAGGATCGGGCCAAGAATTGCTACCCCGCCCAGCTTGGTCGCATGTTGGGAGAAAAGTTCGAAGTTAGGAATTTCGGGGTAAACGGAGCCACCCTGCTGAAGAAGGGCGACAAGCCCTATTGGAAGCTCAAGGCGTACGCGAATGCTAGAGACTTCCAGCCCGAGGTCGTCGTCATCAAGCTCGGGACCAACGACTCGAAGCCGCACAACTGGAAGCATAAGGAAGAATACGTCGCCGATTACGTCGAATTGATCGAGAGCTTTCGCAAACTGGAGAGCAAGCCCACGGTTTGGGTGTGTTATCCCGTTCCGGCCTATCCCGGGCGTTGGGGTATAACCGACAAGGTTATGAAGGAAGAAGTCATGCCAAGGGTCGACGAGGTGGCCGAGAAGACCGGATGCAAGATCATCGATCTGTATGTGGCCCTGAGCGATAAGAAGGAAATGTTTCCCGACAGCGTCCATCCCAACGCAAAGGGGGCGACCCTTATCGCCAAGGCAGTTTCCTCGGTTATCACCGGCGGCAAGTCCAAGTAGGAGAACGTTCAGTCCCTCTTTCGGCTTGAACTTTTGGGTCGTGCTACCTTCTTCTTTTTGCCATTTTGCGGATTCATTCCGACATACACGAATAGCTAATGAAGATTGAAGAACTCACCGATTTTTCCACACAAGCCTTGGACGCTGTCAACGGGCTCTTGCCCCAGTTGTCGTCGTCTTCCGCAGCCTTGGACGAAAGCGACTTGAGGAACATCATGAATTCCGAGTCGACCAAACTGTTTCTCGCGTCCGACGAAGACGGGGTGTTCGGCATGCTGAGCCTCGTGCTCTTCCGTATTCCCACGGGGCGGAAAGCGTGGGTCGAGGACGTCGTCGTGGACGAAAAGGCGCGGGGTAGGGGAGTGGGCAAGTTGCTCACCGAACACGCCGTTCGCGTGGCGCGAGAGCACGGCGCCCATTCCGTCGACTTGACATCCAGACCTTCCCGCGCCGCGGCCAACGCCTTGTATCAAAGAGTAGGCTTTCAACAACGAGAGTCCAACGTCTACCGTTTCAACACCTCCTAGCGGTTGTTTCCTGATCCATATCTGCGTTTGTCATTGCGAGGAGCGCAGCGACGCGGCAATCCAGCGTTCGCGTAGGGGGGCAACCCGCACCACGCCCCGGCATCCCACACCACGTCCCCGACTGGATTGCCACGCCACGTTGTGGCTCGCAATGACAGGAAGTGTAAGCAATTGCCACGCCTTAACGGACTCGCAATGACAGCACAGGGGATACGTCCGAAAACCGTGACGCGCAACATCCCGCCCATTCCCGTCCCCCCGTTGTCATTGCGAGGAGCGCCGCGACGCGGCAATCCAGCCGAACCACACGGCAACCCCCGCATCGCCCCGGCCTCCCACGTAACGCATCAGACTGGATTGCCATGCCCTAAACGGGCTTTGCCATGACAGCGCAGAGTGACAGATCTCGTTCAGCTAAAGGCTTTTGATATTAATAGGCCGAAGAAGAAAATTCAAAAGATGGCGACGCCAATTAAAATACAGAAGCCGAAAATAAGTTTGGGTGTCCGTCTTTCTTGGGCAGGGAAGGCCCATCCCTTTTCCTTGAAGTATTGAAGTACTTCCATTTTTCGATCGATTGCATATTCGCCTCGCAAGTGCTTGAGTTCTTCCAAAAACTCCTCTCCCTTTGCCCGTTCTACGGGGTCTAACTTGGCTAAGGGGCGAAGTGTTCTGGGAGCGTTGCCCCGAAATTTCCTTATCAGTGCCTTGCGTTCGGTTTCCGAAGGAGCGTCCCGCAGAGCCTCGATCCACTCGATGGCCAACTGCCTGGATACCTGACGACCGTTGTGCAGGCATTCGCGCCCTAGCGGACCATGTGGGGTCTGACTGGAAATCGCCTTGGACCGACCGAGTCGGATCGTTCCCATTCGATGGTTTCGTTTCCGGTCCATACCTCGCCGAGGTTGTCCCATGGAATGGTTTTTCGTCGGAGCGTTCCTCCGCTTATGGCTCGACCGGTCAATACTATGCGAGCGCCTTTGGAGGTGTCGACCAATCCCCCTAGGATGAAAACTACCGTAAAAACCCCAAAGAACATCGTGTGTCTCAGGGCATTATCGGGGAAAGCAAGGACCATCAAGAATCCCAAGACGACGAAAAGCGCGGAAACTCCCATCGACCATATCTTCTTTTGTTTGCCGGCTTTCAGTACGATGGATTCTCTCGAGGGAGCTTTCATCGTTCCATGATTACCGGCAGGGCCGAAGAAAACCATTACGAAATCGAGGCTTTTTTAGAATGGATAAATCACCCTCCTTTTTGCTATCCTCTTGTATTTCCCCTTGCTCTTTCCTGTTCCCCTGCAAGTCTTGCTCTTTCACCTCCAACCCAATCGCATCATGAATAAAATCCTGTCTTCGACCGCCCTGCTTGCGGCATTTTCTCTTTCCGGAGTCACCCCGGCTTTCGCCGCTTCCCCCGCCAGCCTATCCATAGAAAACCTGTTCGGGCCCGATTCGGAAATGACCTTCCGTTTAAACATTAAGGAAATTAAGGAAAGCGGATTCGTCAAGGGGCTCATGGAGGAAAACCCCGAGATCCTCGAAAGCATCGAGGAAAACATGGAAAGTGATGAATTAGAGGAGTTCACCGACTTGACCGGGTTTGGTTTCGAAGACATTTCCGAAATGGGTTTCTCCGCTATCGGCGTAGAGGCCATTATGGAGGCTCAAGCGCAGGGCGAGGAACCGAAAATTGGTGAGGACGTGACTTTCGTGGCCGCGATCCGGGTGGACAAGCCCACTGATTCCAAGAAATTACTAGGTATCCTGTTCGACAAGGTGGAGGAAGAGGAAGGCCCTGAAGTTCGTAAGCAACTGGAGGATTCGGTCGAGGCGTTCAAGGGTGCTACAATCCTGAACGTTCCACGAGAACTGCTTGAGGACGAAGAGGTAGACGCCGATATTTCCATCGGTATTCGGAGCATCGGCAAAGAGACCTATTTTGCCGTTGGTCTCACTGGCGAGGTGAAGCGTTTTTTCTCCGGTGGGAAGGCTGACGCCAATTCATCCGAGTCTCTCGCGGCTTTGCCTGCCAAAAGGCAAATTGCTTTCGCAATGCCCATCCCCCCAAGCGTTTGGGAACTGGCAGGCATTGATTTCGGAGACGACAATCCTCTGTTTGCCGGTCTGGCCAATGCCGTAAAGGGAATCAGGGAAGTCGGATTCGCCGCTGCTTTTGCTGAGAAGTCGCTCGGCGGCAACATAGCCATAACATGTGCGGACCCTCAATCCGCCCTTGCCCTATGGACGATGGCTCAAGCCGGTCTAGGCATGGCTCAGCTTGCGTTGGCAGGTGAAGGCAACGCCCCTCCGATCCTCAATCGAATAAAGACGCAGGCAAAGGGGAAGAGCGTGATCATTTCCGTTCAAGTGTTGCCCGAGGATTTGGATGAGCTCGGTGCATTCGGTCCCGGAGCCGCTTTCGAGGAGGATGAAGAACCCGATCCGGAGGAACTGATAGGCGAGAAAGCGGCCGATTTGACGTTGCCTATCCTTGGCGGTGGCGAGTTCGACTTGTCGGAGCACGTGGGCAAGAACATTGTTGTTCTCGATTTCTGGGCCACTTGGTGCGGACCCTGCGTAAAGGCATTGCCGGAGGTGATGAAGGCGACCGATCCACTGAAAAACAAAGGGGTCGTTTTAGTGGCGGTGAATCAAGGGGAAGATGCGAAGCCGATTAACAAGTTTCTCAAGCGTAAAAAGTGGAAGGGTCTCATGGTGGTGCTCGACAATAAGAATCTCAGCAGTGATGCATTTATGGTGAGCGGCATTCCGCAGACCGTGATTATCGACAAGAAGGGTATCGTACGACACGTACATGTTGGTTATTCGCCCAATATCGGCAAGCGCTTGAGGAAAGAGTTGGAAGCCATTTTGGCCGAGTAAGAGGTTCTTTCAGGTTTTCGTGTATATTTCTTACATAAAGTGCTTATGATGAGCATTATTATGATTATGTTGAAATAATTTTCATCAAAAATGTCCCAAAGGGGTCGACCATCTTCTATTGGCTATTGTTCGTCAGTTTAAAAACTAATTATCAACGCCATTCAAAGGGACCTCTATCATGATGAAAGTCAACGACTTCCTGAAATACACCATAACGCTCAACATAGAGTACGAGAATTACTTTAGCCTCATATACGATACGAAATATCTTTTGGAAGCTCGTTTGGGTTCCGACCGCGAGTTTGTAGCAAAGAAGTCGATTTATGCGAATTGTCGCAAGCGTGCCGTGCAGAAAGCCGTGCAATGGTTTTGGAAGGAGTTCAAGGGGGCTCTTGGTAGCGTACACAAGACGATAGTCGTGGACGATCCTCATGGTGAAGTCGTCTACAATGAAGACTTTGCCTGTAATGACTTGGGCAACAAGTATCTCAGCGAAGAGACTATCGTCCGAGTCATTAAGGAGTCCGATGGCGAACTCTTCAGAGACGTCAGTGAAGGTTCCGAGAATCATCCACCCAACAGCGTCAAGCGGTCCAAGCGTCGCCGCAAGCTGAGTAATGTCATAGCGCCTCGCATGACTCAAACTCCGGCTGGTACTATTTATTACCGAACGACCGTGGTTCCTCAATACTCCAAGAACGGCAAGATTCTCCAACGCCGTAAGGTGAAGAATGTTAAATTGGCTTCCAAGACCTTGGAGAAGGCCGTTCGTGAAATTTCTCGCCGAGGTCTTGATCGTCACGAACAAGATGATGTTATTTCTTCCGAGGTCGTCGAAGAAAACTTCAAGGAAGCCGCTTGAATCATTCGTGCCTTTTTGACCCGTACCGGATTTACCTTATTCTGATTTACTTTGTTTCTATTCAATGTCCCTCAACTCTCACAAAGGTTCCTCAGGCGTAGCCAGTAGCGGCGGCGATGTTCCTGCTGAATTAGTGCAGTTGCTGATGAAGTATCAGCGACGCATTTTTGCATATGTTCACACCCTTGTGCCTACTCGCAGTGATGCCGAGGATATCCTGCAAGAGGCATGTGTAACAATATGCGAGAAGTTCGATCAGTTTGAGTCGGGTACGAACTTTTATTCTTGGGCTTGTCAGATTGCCTATTGGAAGGTTCGAGCAGCTCGGAAGAAGTTTGCTACCTCAAAGGTGGTTTTCAACCAGGAAGTCATGGAGGTCATTTCGGAAACCCGTGTCGAATTAGAGGATGAATTGGACGAGCGCCACGAAGCATTATCGCTTTGTCTGAGGAAATTAAATGATCGGGACCGTCGCATGGTCCTTATTCGCTATGAAAGCAGTAATAACGTGCCACAAGCTGCCCAAGCTTGTGGGCGCACCATTCAAGGTGCATACAAGGCTCTTACTCGCATACGCAAAGCACTTTTTGATTGTGTGACTTTCGAACTTTCGCTGGAACAAGCTAGATGAGGCTCTCCGATCGAGAAATTCTTGAACTGCATGAGCTCCTCGACGCTCTTGTGGAAAACAACCTTGCTGGTGAGCGTCGCAAGCGGTTGGAGAAATGGTTAGCTGAGAGTGATTCCGCTCGCAGGCACTACGTCCGCTTCATGGACATGTCCAGCAGCCTTTGTTCTTATGCTGAGGAACGGCTTTCGGACGAGGATGATGAAGGCGTAGTCCCGTTTGATCCCGATGCCGGAAAACTTGTTCGTTTTCTTCGACCATTGTCTGTTGCAGCAGGGATAGCGGTCGTGGGCTTCTTCGGATACAAGAACTACTTGGCCATCGACAATCCCAATCTTATTGTAGAAAAGCCTTCCGCTGAAACTTCTGAATCGTCGGATGCATCTAGCCTTGCCTTGACCTCCGATACGTTGGGAGTGCTCACTCGTGCCGCCGGAGTCGAATGGGATGAGGATTCCGACTATCGCCCCTTGCCTAACGAACCCCTCCGCGCCGGGCGACTCAAGCTTAACGCTGGTTTGGCTCAGATTGAATTCGTTCAGGGAGCCAACATTGTTCTTGAAGGACCAGTTGAATTCGAACTTACCGGGCCTAACGGAGGCTCTTTGCTCCTCGGCAAACTTCGAGCCAACGTGCCTAAAGTGGCGAAGGGCTTTTCAATTGATACTCCGAGAGGCAAAGTCGTCGACCTCGGGACTGAGTTCGGTTTGAATGTCGAAGAGGACGGAGTGACTGAAATCTATGTGTATGTGGGCAAGGTTCTCTTTGAGGGTAAGGATCAGGATGCCGAATTGGCTTTTGAAGAACTGGAAGCCGGCGAAGCCGTGTTCGTCAACCAAAAGGGGAATTTGACTTGGATCGATATGCCTTCCGAACCTTTCTTCGGCACGGCAGATCTTGCATACCGATCCATGGAGGAATCTCAACGTCGGCATTCCGCCTGGGTGGATTTGAGCGAGGAGCTGGCTGCCGATCCTCGGAACTCACTTTACTTTACATTTGATGATCACCGTTCGTGGTCACGTATCCTTCGT
>JACNJI010000189.1 GCA_014382645.1 Verrucomicrobiota bacterium
CTTTTCAGTCCGGGATTTTCCAGTTTTGACACTTATTCGGATTATTCGGAACGCGGAAAAACTTTCGTTCGATATGTTTTACAATTGAAGGATTCCACGCGTATGCGTACTCCAGTTACGCAGGCTTAAGAGATTATAAAAAGGAGAACCGTACCATGAAACTAACTAAAATATTCGGAATTGTCTTGTCCTTACACGTCGGAGTCATCCTCCTCGTGATGTTCCAACCCAGTTGCAACACCATCAAGAAGGGAAAGGGAGACCAAAACGGAACTACGGAAACTGCTCCTCCCGAGACCGGAGTGGATCCTGCATTTAACGCAGGTACCGGGACTGAGGATCCGCCAAGTGAGTCGGCATCTGGAACCGCTCCAACGGGGCGGTATTCTCCCACTCGTCCCGATCCGGGCGGATTGATCGTTCCCGGAGGGACGGATGATCCTACAGGAACTGTGCTGCGACCTGAGGGAGTAAGCGTTTACACAATTGCTAAGGGAGACACCCTTTGGGGGATTGCCCGCAAGAAGAATGTCTCCTTGAATCTCCTCCTCGGAGCAAATCCGGGATTGAACAAAAATGCCTCATTACGTGTCGGACAGGAAGTTCTAGTGCCGGGGGGCGGAACAACTGTCACCACCGGAACGGGGGGGCCATCCAGACCGGATCCTACGATTGTTTCTCCGGGAGCCACTTCCTACGTCATTAAGAAAGGAGATAATCTAACTCGAATTGCATCTTCTCACGGTGTTTCGATACAGGCACTGCGGACCACTAACGGGTTATCCGACGACACTCTCCGGATTGGTCAAACTCTTGTTATACCTGGAGGTGGATCAACTGTAAGCACACCTACACCGGTTCAAGCACCGGAAGCTTCGCTTGGAGGTAATAATTACACGGTCCGTTCCGGTGACAACCTATCCCGCATCGCCGTCACCTACGGTACCACAGTGCCAAAGCTGTTGGCACTTAACGGACTGTCGAACGCTAACAGCATTCGAATAGGACAGGTTCTCATTGTATCGGGGGCAACTCCTCCTCCTATTCCTTTGGCGCCATCTCCCGTGGTTCCAGTTCCAACTCCTTCTCCAACCTCTCCAGATCCCAACAACTTGGAAGGTTTCTTCGCCCCCCCCGTGGTGGAGGTTCCCGAGGAATGAGTTCATTGTTCAAATAAGGCACAAATGGAATTGGGTGGTGTTAAAATATGATTATTGGGCAAGCTACGGCAACACGTTCATCGGTGAGCGGTGGCCACTTCATTCCCGTTTTCGTCATCACCGTAGCTTTGGCTCTTACGACTTTGGGCCTGGTTATGCTCTTCAGTGCGGGTGCCGTAACGAAGAGCGGTCCGCACGCCTTGGTCTCCAAGCAGGCGATTTGGTTGTGCCTCTCGATCGTGGCAGGGGGAATCTCGGCGTTCGTCAATCTGGAATGGCTTCGCAGACGGGCTTGGTTGCTCTACGGCATCTGTGCTTTGGCATTGATATTGGTTTTGGTTCCCGGGTTAGGGGTCAAGGTGAATGGAGCTCAGCGCTGGCTCGGTCTGGGCCCTTTGCGATTGCAACCATCGGAGTTCTCAAAGATCGGCCTTGTTTTGATTCTTGCCGTTTACCTTTCCGCGAATCAAAGGGAGATCAAGTCCCTCTGGCGAGGTTTTGTTTGCCCCTCCCTCGTTCTCGGACTCGTTCTCGGTTTGATTATGTTGCAACCCGATTACGGTACGACTTTTCTGTGCGGGGCGGTCGGCGCAACCATGATGTTTCTGGCAGGGGTCAGTTTACGATGGCTTCTTCCTGTTGCTGGTTTGGCAATCTCATTATTTGGCTTAGCGGTTTATCTAAACCCCGTGCGAATTCGAAGAGTCACTTCATTTCTCGACGTGGAGGCCAATGCCAACGACAGCGCTTACCAACTTTGGCAAGGTATGCTCGCTTTCGGTGTCGGAGGGCTAGATGGAGTAGGGCTCGGCAAGGGAAGGCAGCAGATGCATTTCCTGCCAGAGGCTCATACCGACTTCATCTTTTCCGTAATTGGCGAGGAACTCGGTCTGATTTTCTCACTCGGAATCGTCGCATGCTTCCTCGCATTGTTCGTTCTTGTTGCCTGGCGATTGAGGGAGGCTCCAAATTTATACCTTTTTCTAATTGGTTCGGGAGCTATTTTGGCAATCGCTCTACAGGCTGTCATAAACGTGGGTGTCGTGACTGGTTCGATGCCCACCAAAGGCATTTCGTTACCTTTTATCAGCTATGGAGGGTCCAACTTGATGGTCACTTTCGTGCTCATCGGTTTGATTCTAAACGTATTCCGAAGCTGGGGAGGTCCCGTCCTCTCGCGGTCGAGAGAACTTTAGTGAGGAATGAGATGATTACAGCATCATGAGAAACGTCGTAATAGCATGCGGAGGAACCGGAGGTCACCTGACTCCCGGGATCGCTCTTGCACAGAGTTTGGATGAAAAAGGCTACCCCTGCTGGATGTTTATCAGCAACAAAATGGTCGATTCGCGTCTGTCGAAGAATTATCCCGAGCTTAGTTTCGTACGCGTCCCCGGTGCTCCTTTCCTCAAAACCCCGCTCGGATTTGGTCGCTTCGCCAAGGGCTTGGTGTCTTCTTATTTTCATTCCCTCCGATTCTATCGCAACATTGGTGCAGACGCTTTGTTTGGTTTTGGCGGCTTTACCTCAGTCGGCCCGGTTTTGGCAGCGCGTAGTCGTGGGATACCGGTGTTCCTGCATGAAGCCAATCGAGCGGTCGGACGCGCCGTGCGTTTGCTTCGTAAAAAGGCGAGTAGGCTATACCTCCCGGACGGGATCAGGATGGATGGCGTTTCTTCCAAAGTGGTTCGACATTTGGGTTATCCGCTGCGCAGAGAATTTCGTCGAATTCCTCGGGAGCGAGCTCGCAGGAGCTTGGGCGTAGGTTCCACGGAACGACTGCTCGTGGTATTGGGAGGAAGCCAAGGCGCAACCTCTCTCAACCAATGGGTGAAAGAGCATTTGGTGGCATTCGCCTCGAATGGGATCAGTGTTTATTGCCTTACTGGAATGGGTAACGAAAGTTCGGGCGTTATTGAAATGACTGGGCCCGACGGTTCTTCCGTGCCAATGAGGTTTGTGCCTTTCAGCGATGAGATGAGCACCGTTCTTTCCGCCGCTGACTTGGTCATCTCTCGAGCTGGCGCAGGTTCTATTTCCGAAATCGTCCGATGTCGCGTCCCTTCGATTTTGGTTCCTTACCCCTTTGCGGCGGACGATCACCAAGCCCTTAACGCCTCCTTTATCGAGCAGAAGGGAGCTGCCATCGTATGTCCACAGGATCAGATCGATGAATTGCTTTTTGAGGAAGCCCGCGAAGTAATGTTCAACGAGGAGTTTCGAGCAGTTTTGCGTCGGAACTTGGTGGCGACGGACCCCGGAGACGTGGTGTCGGAAATCGTTTTCGACGTTACCAATGTTCTAAAAGAAAGCGGTAATCCCGACGTCGTCGCAGGCGGATTGCCTTTTGCCGGATGAAGGTTCCTCGCAAATGCTTTCTCCTTGGTGCCGGTGGCATGGGTATGGCCCCATTGGCCATGTACTTGCGTGGAGCAGGTGTCGATGTGGAAGCTTTTGACGACTCTTTTCGGAAACCTGTTCGCAGTTTGCTTGAAAAATCCGGAGTGCGTATTCTTTCGGAACCCGTTCCTAGTTTTCGTCCCGACGTCGTGGTTCGGTCTTCCGCCATTGCCGAGAACCTGTCTGCCTTGGATCAATGGAAGGAGCAAGGCATACCTGTTTTGAGGAGAGGAGATTTTCTGGCTAAGCTGACTGCCGAATGCAAAGTTTTGGCCGTGGTCGGAAGTCACGGCAAGACCACTACTGCGGCGATGCTTGCGTGGCTTTTGCGTAAAGCCGGTTTTCCATGCGGATACCTCGTCGGAGGATTGTTTCGCGATCCGGAGATACCTCCCGGAGCGTATTCGGATTCGCCTTGGGTGGTAATCGAGGTGGACGAGAGCGACGGTACGATCGATGGATTTAGCCCCACCGCCACCCTCTGCTTGAACTGCGATTGGGATCACACCGATCAATATTCTTCGCAACAGGGGTTTAGCGAAACGCTCGGCGGACTTTTTTCTCGTACCGAGAGCGCCGTCATTATTCCTGAGGGTGATGATCTGGTGAAATTGGCTCAATTCTCGGCAACCTGTCCAATGATCACTTTTGAGAATTCTCTCGAACCCGGATCCTACAATTCACGCAATGCGGCCGCTGCGTTTGCGGCATGTCGTTATCTCGGACTAAATCCTGCCTCGGAGGACTTGGCTGATTTTCCGGGCCTCGCCCGTCGACAAGTCGTTCTTGCCGAATCGCCCGATCGGCTCGTCTGGGAGGACTACGCCCACCATCCCACGGAAATTCGCGCCGTATTGGCGGAAGCCGAAAATCACTTTCCCGACCGTCGGCTAAAAGTCGTCTTTCAGCCGCATCGCTATTCACGGACACGTGCCCTGATCGCTGAGTTCGCCGAGGAATTGTCGGCGGCGGACGATTTATTTCTTCTGCCTACCTATGGGGCTTTCGAATCTCCGGACATCCAAGGATCGGTGGAGAAAATGATGGGCTACTTGCCCCCTCGTCTTCGCAACGCGACGCGGGTCTTCTCGCATTTTGGAGACTTGCGTGATGCCATCGGAACAGCACCTCCCGAAGGTGATCAAGTTTTGTTTCTGGGTGCCGGTGATCTGGATCGACACGCCCACGCCTTTGCCTCCTGGCAACTGTCAAAGGGCGATGCTTGGCTCGCATGGTCCAATTATCTTCAAACGCGCTTGTCGAAGGACTGTATTCTTCGCATGAACGAACCGTTGGCCGACAAGACTACTTTGCGGGTAGGTGGTTCAGCCACCGCATATGCGGAACCTTCCTGTTCGGAGGATTTGCGCGAATTGGTGGATGCCTGCTCCCTCTTCGATTTCCCTTTTTTCGTAATGGGGCGCGGTTCCAACTTGATTGTGCCAGACGATGGTTTTTCCGGTCTGGCGCTTCGTCTCGTAGCACCTGCTTGGAGAGAAGTTCGCCTAGTCGGCGACGATACTTTTGTCGTCCAAGCCGGAACCAAGCTGAAAGAGATTTGCCGTATGGCTTGTGAACACGGGCTGGCAGGTTTTGAGTTTCTGGAAGGCATTCCCGGCACCTTGGGTGGAGCCTTGCGAATGAATGCCGGCGCCATGGGCGGGGAGATTTGCGACCTTGTCGAAACCGTAACTTTTCTTATGCCGAACGGTCGCGTCCGTGATATTGCAGGCGAAAACCTAACCGTGGGGTATCGTATCTGCGCAGAGGCCGAGGAGGGCATCGTCTTGCGGGCTCGTCTTCGTGCCACCGGTTTTTCGACCAAGACCGAAGTTCGTCAGCGGATCGACGAATTTTCCAAGAAACGTTGGGCATCGCAACCTCGCGAATCCAGCGCCGGATGCATCTTTCGGAATCCGACCGACGATTCCGCCGGACGGCTCATTGACCATCATGGACTGAAGGGAGAGTCCCTCGGGGCTGCATCGATTTCGAACGTTCACGCAAATTTTATCGTCAATAAAGGTGGTGCTACCGCGGATGAGGTTATTAGCCTGATCCGGCGGGTGCGCGGAAAAGTTAAGGATTCCACAGGTGTGGAACTGCAACCTGAAGTCACCCTTCTGGGGAAAAGCTGGGAAGACGCATTGAATTGATTGACCACTAAAAACCAATGGCTGTGGTGGCCTTAACGAGTTGGCGGGTACTCATATATGACAGAAAATAATTTACCATCTATTACGGTGCTATCAGGTGGAGTGGGGGAGGAACGAGAGATTTCACTTGAGACTGGACAAGCGATCTCATCGGCTCTGCGGGACCGCTTTGGCGTCACCCTCGTGGACTTGGAGCAGACTGCTCTTCCGCCCGACTTGGACGGCTCGGATACGATCGTGTTTCCCGCCATTCATGGAACTTTTGGAGAAGACGGCACCCTGCAGAGACTCTTGGATGAGCGCGGAGTCGAGTACGCCGGAAGCTGTTCCACCTCTAGCAAGCTGTGCATGGAAAAGCATTTGACGAAAAATCGGGTAGGGGAAGCCGGCGTCCGAGTTGCGCCCGGAAGATTCTTTCGTGATCTGAGCGAGGTTTCCGCAAGTGATTTGGTCGCTACTCTCGGAAACGATTTGATCGTCAAGCCCACAGACCAAGGAAGCAGTGTTCGCTTAAGAGTCGTTAAAAGTGAACAAGAATTGGAAGCCTTGCTTCCCGAATTGCCCAAGGGGAACTGGTTGATTGAAAAACGAATCCGTGGTCGTGAGTTGACCGTTGGCGTGTTGCGGGGCAAGCCTCTCGGAGTGGTTGAGGTCATTCCGCTTGGCGGTGTCTACGACTACGAACGAAAGTACCAATCGGGACAGACCGAATACCGCTATCCCGCCGTTTTGACTTGTGAAGTGGAGGAAGAGGTTAAAAACGCTGCCCGCACGGCCTTCGAGGTTTGCGGGTGCCGGGATTTTGCTCGGGTGGATTTTATCGTCTGTGAAGACGGGCATTCACATTTTCTGGAGGTGAACACCCTTCCGGGACTCACCGAAACCAGTCTGCTTCCCAAAAGCGCATCCTGCGCAGGTTACGATTTCGGCCACTTAGCCCTGGAGTTGATAGAGCCTGCTATCGATCGCTTCATCCTACGCAAGGCCTCCTGATGACACGATCCGAAACGAGAAGCTTATAATGGCAATTACACGGAAAAAGAACCACAAGTCCAATTCCGATCGAAGTTGGCGCAACCTTGTTTCCGATAAACGTCGCCGCCCGATGTCTTCCGTTGCTTGGCGACGCTCTTTTCTGGGTGTCGGGAAAGTTCTGTTGATCATCGCTCTCCTGGGTGGTTCCGGATACGGTATATGGCTCGTTCGCGAACACTTTCAGCGTAACCCCGGTCCTGTCGACCTCACGGGTCCGGCTCTGCCTGTCGACTCTGTGAAATACGCGACCGATGGGGTGTTGAGCCTGAACTCGATCAAGCGCATGCTCCAAATTCCCGAGAATGCCACTCTCATGGACTTGGAGCTCAAGGACATTCGGAGCAAATTGGAGAGGGATCCGCAAATCGCCTTCGCTCGAGTGCGACGTCGGTTCCCTTCCACTCTTCAAGTCGAAATCACCGAACACAAGCCGCTCTATCGTCTTTTTATCCGCGCCAAGAAAGGCATTCCCGAAATGTGGCTCGTTTCGGGCACGGGCGGGATTTACAAAGGCAAGGAGTTGCTCAACTCTACTTTGCACTCCTTGCCTTATCTCGTTCCCGATCCCGACTTGTTGTAGATCGATGACAAGAACGAATGTCATCGAATTTCTTTGTTAGCGCCGGGGTCCCCGCTTCGGGTGTTTGTCCCCGG
>JACNJI010000103.1 GCA_014382645.1 Verrucomicrobiota bacterium
GCGTTGGGGACATGACGGCAACCGTGGGTACCTTGTGGATGGGGCTCCCCTCGACGTGCGCCCGCTGCCACGATCACAAGTTCGATCCCTTGCTGCAGAGTGAATATTACCAACTCAACGCCTTCTTCAACCAGACGCCGGTCAATGGCGGGGGAGGGGATCCATTCACAAAACCCGTTCTGCAGGCAGGCACCACCGTCCAGAACGAAGAATTGGTCCAGTTGCGAAAGGATATCGACGCTTTGCAAAAGGATATCGAAAGCCGCCAAAAGGAACAGGGCAGCGCTAAAGCTAAGTGGGAAGCAAAGGTTCTCAAAAACCTGCCCGCGAACGACTGGCAGAGACTCCTTCCACAAGAAGCCAAGGCAAAGAAGCAAACCCTCGAGATTCTGGAAAGCGGTTTGATCTACGCCTCGGGTGAAAATCCCGAAAAGGACGAATATCAAGTCGTTTACCTCCTGGGCGCAGGAAAGATCACCGGCTTCAGGCTAGAGGCCATTCGTCATCCCAAAATGACGCATGGTGGCTTGGCTCGTTCCGATAGCGGGAACTTCGTCCTTACCGATATCCTATTCAAGGTTCGAAAGACCCCCGTGGACCAGTTTGTTCCATTTGAGGTCGCCAGCGCCACCGTAACCTTCGAACAAGGACTGCTCAAGGTCACGAATGTCTTTGACGACAACCCGACCTCCGGGTGGGCGGTTTGGGCGGGCAAACCCATTGAGCGCGATCATGCGGCCGCCTTTCGCCTCAAGAAAAGCATCGAGGTGGTCAAGGGAGCCGAATTGGAGGTCACCTTGAAATTCAATTCAGAGCACAAACATCACAATCTTGGTCATTTCCGATTCTCTTCGACTTCCAGTTCGGAACCCTCCCTGAAGAGCGATCGAGACGGCTTGATCTCTGCTCTAAAAACAGCTTCCGATAAACGTAGCCCATCTGATCAAAAGACTGTGATGGAGGCCTTTGCGGCCCAGGACGGTAGCTTGTTCGCCTTGCGGCAAAGGCAACGCGAGCTCGAAGCAAAGGTGAAGAAGACCCAAAGTTCCTTCCCCAAAGTCATGGTTATGGCCGACATGGCGAAACCCCGGCAGACCTTCATGCTCGACAGAGGTCTCTACAACCAGCGCGGCAAACCAGTTTCCGCCAATGTGCCGGCTTGGTTGCCTCCTTTGCCCAAGACGGAAAATCCTAACCGCTTGGATTTGGCTCGATGGTTGATGGATCCGAAGCATCCCCTCACTGCCCGCGTCACCGTGAACCGCTTTTGGCAAATGCTTTTCGGGGTGGGCTTGGTCAAGACGACCGAAAATTTTGGTGTGCAGGCGGAATATCCTCGTCATCCCGAACTGCTCGATTGGTTGGCCGCCGAATTCATGGAATCCGGTTGGGACGTAAAGGGCTTGATTCGAACCATCGTCACCAGTGAAACCTACCGTCGCAGTTCAATCCTATCTTCCTTTGCCGAATACGAACGGGATCCCGAGAATCGGCTTTTGGCCCGGGGCCCGCGTTTTCGTATGCCTTCCTGGATGATTCGCGACCAGGCTCTTGCCGTTTCGGGATTGCTGAACCCGCAAATAGGTGGGAAAGCCGTCTATAGCTACCAACCTACAGGCCTTTGGGCGGACGCCACTTTCGGGAAAAAACAGTACCGCGAGGACAAGGGCCTGGCTCTTTACCGGCGGAGCTTGTACACCTACTGGCGCCGCATTATCGGGCCTGCCATGTTTTTCGACGTGGCCAAGCGCCAAGTGTGCGAGGTGAAACCCTTGCGGACCAACACGCCCATGCATGCACTCACCATCATGAACGACGTTACTTATGTAGAGGCTGGCCGCGCCCTTGCCGATATCCTTCTTCGCGACGCCATGGATGACGAGACGCGGCTGCGTTTAGCCACGAAGAGGGTGCTTGGTCGAAACCCATCTGCGGAGGAACTGACCCTATTGAAACGTAGCTTGGAGCGAGGCATCGCCAGCTTCACGGAAGACCCTGAAGCTGCCCGTCGATTTCTCACACACGGCGATTCCAAGCCGAAATCCGAGGTTTCTCCGATCATTCGAGCTGCATGGGCTGCCCTTTGCTTGAATTTGCTTAACTTGGATGAAACCCTGAACAAGGAATGACTATGAACCAATCATGGAGAATTCTCGACCCCGCTGCTCCGAAACCTGTGCAGGACAGCCAACTCGCCATCAATAGGCGCCAGTTCTTCAGCCGAGGAGCCACCGGCATTGGAACGACCGCCCTCGCCAGTTTGCTTGGCCGTGACGGTTTGCTGGGTGCATCTCCAACCCAGCAAGGAGGAAGTCTCGGAGCATCTCACCTTCCCGGCAAGGCCAAGCGCGTCATTTACCTGTTCCAGAACGGTGCCCCCACGCACGTCGATCTCTTTGACTACAAGCCTCGTCTGCACAAGTTGCATGGTAAGCCGGTCCCCGAGGAATACCTTGGCGGTAAACGTTTCAGCACCATGACCGGCAACCCGAGCGGGAAGCTCATGCTGGAACCAGTGGAACCTTTTCACCGGCATGGTCAATCAGGGGCTTGGGTGAGCGAATTCATGCCCCACACCGCCAAGATAGTGGATGACCTTTGCTTCATTAAGAGCATGCACACCGAGGCGGTCAATCATGCTCCGGCCATATCCTTTTTACTCAGCGGATCAGAGATGCCCGGGCGTCCCACCATGGGAGCATGGCTCAATTACGGACTCGGTTCCACTTCCGACCAACTGCCTGGGTTCGTTGTCATGACTTCCATCAGCAAAGGCACTTCCTGTGGCCAGATTTTTTATGATTTCTACTGGGGTTCCGGCTTTCTTCCCACTCGTTTCCAGGGAGCTCGGTTCCGCGGCAGTCGCGATCCCGTGTTGTACCTAAAGAATCCGGACGGCATGAAACCCGAACTGCGGCGTGGTTTACTCGACGATCTAGCCGAGTTGAACCAGTTGAAATTCAATCAAGCGGGTGATCCCGAGATTCAGACCCGAATCGCCCAATACGAGATGGCCTACAAGATGCAGACTTCGGTTCCCGAACTAACCGATTTCTCGGACGAGCCGGAACATGTGTTGAAGATGTATGGGCCGCAGGTGAAGGAGCCTGGTACTTTTGCCTACAACTGCCTCATGGCCCGGCGCTTGGCTGAACGGGGAGTCAATTTCATCCAATGCATGCATGCCGGCTGGGACCAACACAATAGCTTGACTACTGAGCTTTACAACCAATGCCGCGACACCGACCAAGCCAGCGCCGCACTCGTGCAAGACCTGAAGATGCGAGGTATGCTCGACGATACCTTGGTTATTTGGGGAGGCGAGTTCGGTCGCACCCCTTTCATTCAGGGTGATATCAAGAACCGCAAACGATGGGGACGCGACCACCACCCTTATGCCTTCACCGTATGGATGGCGGGAGGCGGGACAAAGCCCGGAATGACCTACGGGGCATCGGACGACCTCGGTTTCAATGCGGTAGAGAACAAGGTGCATGTCCACGATTTCCAAGCTACGGTTATGCACCTCCTAGGCATTGACCACGAACGCCTGACCTACCGTTTTCAAGGCCGCCATTTCCGTCTGACCGATGTCCATGGGCATGTGGTTAAGGAGATTTGTTCCTAGCAGGTCAAGCTTGGCTTGATTGATTTGGTTTGTTGCTTGGCCCGCAACCTTCTGAACCGTTCTCCTTCCCGTTCTCCCGATCGCGATGAAGAGTCAGGGTTCTTCGTAGAAATCAACTAGTCCCGAATCAAACGAATACTCGGCTCCAATAATCTGTAATTTATCCTGTTCAACCAGTTCGGTAAGAATTGGAGAACCCGCTTGAAGGTTTCCTACTGAGGCAATTACGTTTGCTCGTACTGCCTTTCGCATAAGTTCGGTCGGGTTGTCTCGCAAATCCGTCTGCAGTAGGGGTTCCACCGATGGGCTGATGCGCTTCACGATTGAGTGAAGGTTCGAGGAACGGTTTTCCCTAGGCTGGGCCAATTCTTCCAAGGTGGCTTGAATGGCTCCGCATTCCGAATGCCCCAATACTACGACCAAGGAGGTGCCAAATCGTTCGGCGGCGAATTCAATGCTACCAATTTGAGACGGAGCCACGATGTTTCCTGCAACTCGAATGACGAACAGGTCCCCAAGTCCGTGATCAAAGAGAATTTCGGCGGGTGCTCTTGAATCGGAGCATCCGAGTATGATTGCAAATGGATTCTGTCTCTCGATTAACATCTTCCTTTTCTTCGAATCGGCAATCGAGTGGAGGCTTTCATTACCCTCGGCAAATCGCCGGTTGCCTTCTCGTAGTCGATTAATTGCTTCTTTCGCTGACTGCATATCGCCTTTATCTTAATCTATGTTTGGTTTCGGACTTATTTTGTCTCAAACTTGAATGGTTAAATCTGTATTAATGCAACGTTCGTTTACTTCCAATAATTAGATGGAAAGGTTGCCTGATGCTAGAAGTTACTCGTCCGCAAATTGGGTTTCTCAGTTGCAATCGCCATCGGGGTTGTCTTGAGATTGACTGGCCAAACTGGTCTTGTTAGCTACGATTGGTGTCCTCCACGGGATTCATCTTTGCTCGTCCGATGCTGATGCTAAACCCGATTTTGCTCTGAAAAAAAGATGATGTTGTGGCCTTCGTCGGTGGTTCCGATATGGTGCGGATGCAAAAGGAAGGTCTTGTAGAAACTTCTATTACGAAACGCTTTCTTGTCACCAATCCTCGTTTTCGGGATTTGGCTTGGGATGGAGATGCGGTTTACCGCCAAAGCACAGATCTCTGACCGTTGGCGGTGACAAACCTTAGAGGATTGAGACGTGCAATTGAAGAAAGTTGGGACTACTGTGGTGATCTCTCGGTTCGGTAAGATTCAGTTACTGGATGGTCCTCGTCGCTTGGAAGACTTTACCAAGGCTTACGATAAACTGGTCCCTATTCTCGCTCGACGAACGGATGTGACCTTGCTTGTTCCCTCGGCATTCGAATGGAGTGTCGAGGAGACCTCCTTCGACGTCTACACTCTGGCGGTCGAGGAAATGGCTACTCCCCGCAATATTCCTTTTATTCGTGATTTCGTGGAGGAAATTAAACCGTCCACCAAGTTAGTCGCAACTGTGCGTGAAAAGCATAGGCTTTGGTACGAGTACTGGAGACCCGCCAATTGGAAATGTCTTTTTGGCGATGAGAATCGCCGCGTATTCTCGAATGCGTCAAGGGGCTTGCCTTCTTTCAAGCAGGAGTGGTCGACTTAGCCTGGACTCATAGAGAATGCATAGGCTCGGGTTTTTGCAGATCAACCACCCATTACTCGGAAATCTTCTGAATTGACCGGATTCAAGGGAATCGATGTTGAAACGGAAATGAAGTCTTTTTAGGTGCTCGATGGTTTCGACATAAACCTTTTCGACGATGAATTGCTAGGGGCGGAACTCCCGCTTCCCATTCGTTGGGATGCCGATGGTAACGCTTATGTTGCATCCTCGGACGTGTTGCCCAACGACAAGTTGATCCTTTTGCGTAATCACCGATGGTGATGGACGCTAATTACCTTCACGATTCTTTCGAAGACTTTCTTCGTTCTTTTTACTTTATTAGCGGGACAATAGCCAGTCCATCGTCTTTTACGGAGATGAAGTGTCCGAGCCGGTTGTCTTTCTCATCGGTGATTACCCATACGTTCCCCGCGTAGGTATTTTGCCGTCGAGTATCGCCTTCATTCAATTCGCCGTATAATTGCAAACCGCCCGTGTACTTGAGCCAGAACACCTTTACTTTCCTCCCCGACTTGTTTTCGAAGTGAATGGCGGTATTTGGACCGTTTTGTGAACGGGGCGGTCCCACGGTCCCGGCGGGATTCCATTTGATGTCTACTTTTTTTGCAGGAGGTTCTGAGGCAGTGACCGTGGAGAGGTCGGCTCCGGTATCTATGACGAGATCGGGAAGAACCTTCCCAAGTTTAGTCACCCCCTCATCGGTAACCTTGGTTTGCCAAAGGTAGAGGCATCTAAGTTTGTTGAGACCGACCAGATTCTCCAATCCTGCGTCAGTTGTTTTTGTGGCATGGAGATTAAGGTATTCGAGCTCGGATAAACCTCCGAGTTCGGCGAGACCGTCGTCGTCAACTTCGGTTTTCTCTAGATGAAGTCGCTGAAGTTGTTTCAATCCCTTCAAGTGTACCATGCCCGCACCAGTTATCTTGGTTCCTCCAAGATGTAGTGAAACGATGTTCTTTAGCTTTGCTACCTGTGCGAGCCCTTCGTCAGAATACGCCATGGCTTGTGGTCTATGGTGTCCCATGGCTTGACGCGATCCTCCAGCGGGGGGAGAGGCCATGGTCGACCACATGGACCAAGCTGTGGGCAATATTGTCCAAGCCCTCGAAAAAACAAAGCAACTCGACGACACCCTCATCATCTACTTCCATGACAACGGGGCCTGTCCCGAACACCTCGGCGGCAACGGCTGGAACACGGCAAACAACATACTCGCCAAGGCCAAGAAAGCCGGTAAGACCATTGCCGTGGGCGACAAGTTCGACGTCCCCATGGGCGGCCCCATGACCTACGGCAGCGTAGGGCACAACTGGGCCAATGCCCAAAACACCCCCATGCGCCGCTACAAGATGAATGTCCACAACGGAGGGGCCTGCACGCCCGCCATCGTCCATTGGCCCGCCGGCTTGAAGACCAAACTTGGCTCCATCTCAAAACAGCGAGGACACGTCGTCGATATGATGGCCACCTGTCTAGAGCTCGCCGAGGCTGAGTACCCCGAGGAATTCAACGGCAAGGAAACCAAACCCCACGAAAGCTTCTCGCTGGTCCCGATCCTTAAAGGCAAGACCGTCGATCGCGACCACGCCTACGTCTTCAACCACGGCGGTACTCATGCCATCGTGAAGGGCGAGTACAAGATCGTCCGCGAAGGTAGGCGTCCCTGGGCCCTCTACCATCTCGCCGAGAATCGCACTGAAACAAATAACATTGCCCCCAAGTACCCCGAACGTGTCGAACAACTTGCCGCCATCTGGGAAACGCGCTGGGGTAAGAAAAAATGATGACCTTTTAGAGTGACTTGCCCCTGCCGCATAGGCGTTCTTAGATGCGTAGAAATGCCTGCCCGGTAGAGAAGGCGGGGAACCTTGGGGCATTTTGTTTGCGGGGTTTCCGGTTAGGACTTCGAAGTCGAGGTCGGCCGAAAGGATAAGGCTCTGGTGTGCTTTGTCGGTGTCGTAGAGCTTCCTACTCCACATGAATGAACGGGCTCCGTTTGCAGTATTTGCCCACGGGGGACCTCTTCACGATCTTGCCTGAAGCGACTTCGATGAGTTGGAGAATGCCTTGCGCGGT
>JACNJI010000360.1 GCA_014382645.1 Verrucomicrobiota bacterium
AACGGGGTTCACGGGTTTCGTCCAGTCGGTGAAACGGTCTCCGATCTTGCCATGCTCGAGAACCACGTGCCGGGGGACGGGATACCAAGTATAGTGCTTGGTGATCTCGGGCAGGAAAGGGATGGGAGAATTGAGCTTCACCTTGAGGGTGTGCTTGTCGGGAGCGGTGGCCCCGAAGTCGATGAGATTCCACAAGTCTTTTTTGCTTTCAGCGAATGAAAGGTTTTTTGCGATGAGGGTGATCCGGGTTTGGGCGGGTACGGATTCGGGCCAAGCAAAAAGTCCGGGTTTCTCCCTGAGCTTCTTCAGTTCCTCGGCGGTGAGAAAATCGAGTCCCTTGAAGTTTAAGGTTCCTTCGTCTGCTTCTTCGTTCGGGCCGAAGTCGACTTCCTTGAGGGAAGCCCACCATTCGTCGGTGAAATTGGCGTCGTCCCGGCTAAGGAGGTAGGATCGCTGCGACTTGTGGTAGGGTTCCGCATCTCGAATGTAGTAAAGCATGAAGGAGTAGTCGGAAGCGAGGTCAGGGGTAAGCAAGCGACGAAAAGCGAAGAGGAAGTCATCTGCGGTAAGAGGAGCGCCATCGGACCATTGGGCATCCTTGCGAAGCTCGAAGATCCATTCGTCGGGACGATCGGAATTGGTGGGATACCACTTCGACGCCACCCCGGGTAGGGCCACGCCATCCTTGGAGGGATGAGCTTCAACCAGTCCCTCAAAAAGGGCCCGGATGATATTGCTCTCCAGCACACCGCTTACGATGTGAGGATCCAGTCCCTTGGGCTCGGCCGTGTTCCCCATAATTAGAATCCCGTCCCGTGAGGCTTTTTGGACAGGGGGTTCGTCAGAACATGAGCACAGTATCAAGCATGCAAGGAAACCCCATGACCATGTCCAACTGCGTTTTTCTTTTTTATGCTTCTGTCGTTCTACTTCGATGTTCACAAAAGGTGAGCGCAAGAGGCGTATTGGCAAGCAAAAGGAAATGAAATTTAAGTCTGAAAAAGATTGGCTTAAAGGGACAGTTTGCCCTAACCCTTCGGTCATCGATACATTTCAACATACGGTAAGTCATAACATTCGCGTCTCCCATGCGTGAATATTTCATACGCCGATTTCTCTTGATCCCACCGACTTTGCTTGGGGTTACCCTTCTCGTATTCACTATTACACGCTTTGTCCCGGGAGGTCCCATGGAAAGATCCTTGCAGGAAGCGCAGAAGGCAACCGAGGGCGGTGGAGCAGGTAGCGGTCAGATCGGTGGAGGAATGAGCGAGGAGCAAGTGGAGGAACTGGAAGAGGAGTACGGTTTCGACAAACCTATCCTTCAGGCTTATCTGCAATGGCTCGGGGCGATGCCCAGAGAACGCAGGCTGAGCAAGTCGGAGTTTCGCCCATTGGGCAAAGACATGGTCGGTGAGGACCTTGTGACCGATCCGAAAAAGGAGACCTTGGTGCTCCTGAAGGGGAGCGGGAGACAGGCGAAGATCTTGCGTGAGGGCGAAAAGGGGATTTCAGCGACCTACTTGGACAGTGGAAAACCGATAGCCGAGGAAAACTGGGAAATTCGCATCGAAACGATTGAGGACAGGAAGGAGCGATGGGTTCGCCGCTCGGGCGAAGACATCTCGAAAGCACCTCAGAATTACGATGACCGGGCAATCATCTACAAAACCCATTTCGCCGGTTTGCTCCAAGGCGACCTCGGTCGATCCACGGATTTCGGTGATCCCGTGTGGACGTTGATCAAAGGTCGCATCCCGGTTGCCCTTTATTTCGGTATACTTACGGCACTAATCACATATGGCATTTGTTTGCCTCTGGGGATTATCAAAGCGATCAAACACCGTACCGCGATCGACAACCTAACCTCCATCTTCATTTTCGTAGGATATGCGATACCCGGCTTTGCCTTGGGCGCCGTCATGCTTGTCTACTTGGGAGCCAGGGGCGGATGGTTTCCGTTGTTTGGTCTGACCGACCCAAATTTCGACAGCATGAGCCTCGGAGCGCAATTCGTTGACTTGGCCCATCACACCGTCCTCCCTCTTCTTTGTTACGTGGTAGGCGGATTCGCTTGGTTGACCATGATGATGAAGAACAACTTGATGGACAATCTGGCAGCCGACTACGTAAGGACGGCGGTGGCCAAAGGGGTCTCTTTTCGCAGCGCGGTATTCAAGCATGCCTTTCGCAATTCCTTCATTCCCATCGCTTCCACCTTGGGGCAACTGATCACTATCCTGGTTAGCGGCAGCATACTGATCGAATCCGTTTTCGACATTCAAGGATTCGGCCTCCTGCAGTACCAGGCCTTGTTGGGAAGAGACCAAACCGTGATCATGGGCACCCTGACCATCGCAGCCTTCCTGCTCGTCCTGGGCAACATCCTGTCCGACATGATCGTAGCCATGGTTGACCCACGGGTTAAATTCAACTGAGGTAGTTATGCTAAGAATCTTTGGAAGACTCTTCTTGTTCGGGGCACTACTGGGTGCTCTCGGCGAGATGCTTTCCATTGAATTGCCGACGGTACGCTTTCCCTTTAGCCTGAGCCGTGAAATCGGCTTCCTGCACATCGATTTGGAAAGTGGAAATGCGTTTCCGTGGTTTGGCTGGTTGACGACTATCGTGTTTCTCGGGATAGGGATCTTCATCGAACTTACCTTTGCCAAAGGTTTTCGCTTCACCCCCATGACCCTGCGCAGGATCGAGCGGTTCAAGACGATCAAGCGCGGCTATTACTCTCTCATCCTCATCTTTGCCCTAGCTGCGATGGCTTCTTTGGACCATCTATTGGTCGGGAATGAAGCCTTGGCCGTAAAATATAATGAGAACTGGTCTTTCCCCGCCTTCACCAGAGAGATTGAAAAAGGCCATGCCTTCGGAATCGAGGGCGACGGAGGTCAAGGCCCTCCGAACTACCGCGACTTGCAGAACAGATTCGAGGATGAGGGTGGGGACAATCAAGTTGTCATGCCCTTCCTCCCCTATGCTCCAACGGGTGACACCATTGCCGCAGTTTCAACCAAGTTGGAAGTTGCTCCAAACGGATTGGCGATGGACGGGGGCAAACCCTTTTCAGGCTTGGCGGCCAGAATCTATGATCCATCCCAACCGGAACGCATGCATTTGCGGTTTCGCTTTCGAAACGGACGGAACGACGGGCCTGCGGACGGGTGGGATCGAGACGGAATCCGAGTCTATGGGGGTGCTTACCTCGCCGGTGAATTGGTGAAAGATTCGGAGTCATGGAACGGTGCGGGTGATCTAGCGACCTTCCTCGGCCAAGACACAGGGGAGTTACGCCAAGTGCATTTTCCTCCATCTCCTCCCACTTTTGGCGCCGAACAAACCCATGCCCTAGGCACCAGCTCGAAAGGTTACGACGTGCTGGCCTACCTCTTCGGCGGTTTACAGGTAAACTTCAAGGCGGCCATCGTCTATATCCCGTTAGTTTATGCCTTGGGCATATCGATCGGGCTACTGATGGGCTTTTTTGGCGGAGCCTTCGATTTAATCGTCCAGCGCTTGATCGAAATCCTGTCCAACATTCCCTTTCTCTTCGTAGTTATGATTGCCAGTACGGCCATCCCGGAACGGCTTAAGGAAACCGCCGGGCTATGGATTATCATAGGTATACTTTTGCTATTCGGCTGGATGGGGATGACCTACCTGATGCGAACGGCGGCCCTCAAGGAAAAGGCCAGAGACTACATCGCGGCCAGTCGAGTCATCGGGGCTTCCACGCCTCGGATTCTCTTTCGCCATTTATTGCCCAACTCGGTCGCCATCATAGTGACCTTGGTCCCATTCTCCGTTTCCAGCCTCATACTCGCCTTGACCTCGCTCGACTACCTAGGTTTCGGGTTGCCTGCAAAATACGCTACTTGGGGTCAATTGCTTCGCGATGGCCTGGACAATTTATCGTCCCCTTGGTTAGTCACCTCGTCTTTCATGGTGCTGGTCGGGTTGCTCATCCTGATCACCTTCGTCGGCGAGGCCGTTAGAGAGGCATTCGACCCGAAGAAATTCAGCTACTATCGTTGAACTGATGAAAGTTTGCTACGTACTCTCGGCTTGTTTTCTCTCCCTGTTCTTCCTTGGAGGATGCGAACGGGTTGGCGAGGGTCTTTCTACGGAGGCGAATTTCGAAGAATGGTATCCCCAATATAATCGCTACATCCGCAATTGGTTGACCAAGCAAGTAGGGGAAATCGAAATGGAGATGGAGAAGCTCGATGCCGAGCTCGCCGAAATCGACGACGATGAAGGTAAGAAAAAGATTCAAGAAGTGCTTCTCGAAAAGAAAAAACTGCTCGAGCGCATGCAAAGCCGCCAAGCCATGGGGGATTATTTCCAGTTCAAAACGGTTGAAGATTTGCCGTCGGAACTAGTCTGGAACAACGGTTTGAAACAACCTGAGATCGGTGATCCCAAAGCTAAAAAAGGGGGAGCTTTCCGCTATTTCATATCCTCTTTTCCGCCAACCATTCGTCCATTTGGTCCGAACTCGAACAATTCCTTCCGCGGGGAACTCTATGACAATATCGAGGTCAGCTTGGTAGATCTGCACCCCGAGACGGGTGAGGTGATTCCCGGGGTGGCCAAGGAGTGGGCTATAGGTACGGACGGTAAGACGGTTTTCTTCCGTCTCGACCCCGACGCCAAATACAACGACGGCGTAGCGGTCAAGGCCATCGACTTCATGTGGTGGGTCTATGTTCGGGCATCGGACAACGTCGTCACGCCTTGGTTCAAGCAATACCTGCGCGAGCAAATGGCCCAGTTTACCCTTTTCGGAGCCGAGGTGATTGCGATATCACTTCCCGAACCCAAGCCGAAACTTGCCTACTTTGCCAGTCTTCCTCCCTCACCATCGCATTTCTACAAGGAGTACGGTCCCGACTACAAGGAACGTTACCAGTGGCGCGTTCCACCGACCACCGCCGCCTACACCGTCAAACCGGAAGACTTGGTAAAAGGAGTGTCGATCACCTTGAGTCGAACGGACGACTGGTGGGCTAAGGACAAGAAATTCTTTAAGTACAGATATAACGTGGATCGAATTCGATACACCGTGATTAGAGATCGTTCCAAGGCATGGGAATTGTTCCGAGCAGGAGAACTCGACTATTTCCCGATTACGCTTCCCGAATACTGGTTCCAGAAATCCGAGATGCCGCCGGTATTTGACGGCTACGTCGAACGTTACACGTGGTACAACCAGTTTCCTCGCATCCCATGGTCGCTTTACTTGAACTCGGCCAAGCCACCCTTGGACAACCAAGACGTGCGACTAGGTATTTGTTATGCCTCCAACTGGCAAAAGGTCATAGACGTGATTTTTCGGGGCGATGCTTCTCGCCTCCCTGGCTGGACCAAAGGTTACGGACGTTTCGACAATCCGGATATAATGGCTCGCCCTTTTTCCATTAACAAAGCCCGCGAACATTTTGCGAAGGCGGGATACGTCAAGGAGGGGGACGACGGCATATTGATGAAGGAAGACGGACAGCGACTGGAAGTGGCGCTTACTTTCTCCAGAATCCCAGTTAGAGAAAAGATGATGGGCATCCTGAAAGAGGAGGCGAAAAAGGCCGGGTTGGATTTCATAATGGACGGCCTCGACCACACCGTGGTCTACAAGAAAGAGATGCAAAAGAACCATCAAGCCGTCTTCTCCGCATGGGGCTTCCAGCCGCCTTACCCTAGGTATTACGAGTACTTTCACTCCAGCAACGCCTACGACGACAAAGGGAACTTGAAACACAACACAAACAACGTTTTCTCCTTCAAGGACGAGCGCATGGATCAACTTTCCGTGGCTTTTCGAAATGCCCGCACGGAGGATGAACTAGAAAAATATGCCCACGAGATGCAGCAAATCATTCACGACTCCGGCGTTTACGTTCCCGGATACATGACTGAGTTCTCTCGCGTAGGATGTTGGCGCTGGGTACGTTGGCCGGATTCCGAGTACACCGAATTTTGTCCGCCGCGAACCTACGCACCTTTCGAGAGTTACGTTTACTGGATAGACGAGGACATTAAACGCGAGACGGAGACAGCCAAGCGTTCGGGCAAGAAGTTTCCCGAGGTGCAGGCGGCCAAGCAAAGGTACCGCATCAAGAACGAAACGAAAGGCGATTCCGGTGAGTAAACTGCTCGAGATCGAGGGCCTGGAATCAGGCTTTGATACCGAGGATGGACTTGTCCGTGCGGTAGACGGGGTATCCTTCGAACTGGAAAAGGGTCGAACGCTCGGAATCGTTGGCGAATCGGGATGCGGGAAGACGGTTTCCGCGATGTCGATTGTCGATCTGCTGCCAAAGCCTGCCGGACGCATATTGGGCGGCAGTATAAGTTTCAAGGGGCAGGAGTTGCGGGATGCCGACCCCGAAGTAATGTACAAGACCCGAGGAAATGAAATCGGAGTCATCTTCCAAGAACCGATGACCGCCCTAAACCCGGTGCAACGGGTCGGCAAGCAGATCATCGAGGCCTTGCTACTTCACAAAGACGTCAGTAAGCGAGAAGCGCTTAAGCATGCGGTCGAATTACTGGATGCCGTCGGCATTCCTTCCCCGGAAAGACGGATCTCCGACCACCCTCATGAACTTTCGGGAGGAATGAGGCAACGGGTGATGATCGCCATCGCCCTATGCTGCGACCCCGACCTGCTTATCGCCGATGAGCCTACCACGGCTCTCGACGTCACCGTGCAGGCCCAGATTCTCGACCTGATGTCGAAGATGCAGAAAGAACGCGGCATGGCCACTTTGCTTATAACGCATGACCTCGGAGTGATCGCCGAACAGTGCGACGAGGTGGTCGTGATGTACGCCGGACGCATCGTGGAACGAGCCCCCGTGAAGGAACTTTTTGCCAAACCGAAACATGCCTACACCAAGGGATTACTGGCTTCGATACCACGATTGACAAACGAACGAAAAAGCGAACTACGGACCATTCCCGGACAAGTTGCCTCCATTCAGGATTTCGTCTCCGGGTGCCGGTTCTGTCAACGCATGGAACGCGGAGGAGAGACCTTGAATACTCGCCCCCGCTACGAGGAAGTCGAATCGGGACACTTTCTCGAAACCTGTCCCGAATGTACCTGAACCGTCATGGCTGAACCTACCGAAAACGGCGATATCCTCTCTGTGGAAGGACTAAAGATGCACTTCCCTCTTCGGGGAGGTGTGGCTGGGTGGGGGGGATGACATGAGTCCTCCCCCCGCCCAGCTCCTCGCCTTTCTCGCCGTCTTCGCCCTCGCCGCGCTTTCACGCTTGCTCAGCGTCACGACGTCACTTCGCCCTCGCCGCGC
>JACNJI010000290.1 GCA_014382645.1 Verrucomicrobiota bacterium
GTGGCAAGGACGGGATGGGCATGGGGGTCTGCCGCTCAGGATTTCGACAACGATGGCGACCTCGACCTTTTTGTGGCCAATGGGCATCTTAGCGGTAAGTCCTCACACGATTATTGCACCACTTATTGGTGTCACGACTTGTACGAGGGAAACTCTTCGAAAAACCCAATTCTGAAATCTTTTTTCGATCGTCAATTCAAAGGTGGTGTTGGCCAGTCCATTTCGTGGAACGGTTACGAGCATAACGCTCTCTTTCTCAACAAAGGCTATGGCGAAGATTTTCTCGGTGTCGGTTTTCTGCTCGGTGTTGCGGGCGAGTTTGATTCGCGTTCCGTCCTCACGGACGATCAGGACGGGGATGGTCTAGTCGACTTGCTGGTGGTGGAGTACGACACAAAGACCTTCGGCCAGCGCGTCCACGTCTACCGAAACGAGTGGCCGAATGCGGGCAACTGGATTGGGGTGCGTCTGCGTGGGTTGGCTATTGGCGCCAAGGTTACGGTCAAGGCAGGAGAAAAGGTTTGGTCGCGGGGTCTAGTTACGGGAGATTCCTTTTCGACCCAAAAGGCGAATGTCGTTCACTTCGGCATAGGGGAACTTGACACCGTTGATTACTTGGAGGTGCGTTGGCCGGGTGGGGAAGTCACCAGATTGCCGACTCCCAAGACGAACTTTTACCACGTCGTCGCCCGCTGACTCCGCCGCAAACCTAATTCCCCGGATTTTTTAGTCCGGCTACGTAGCTTTGCTTAAGCTCGGTGAGCCGATTCACGATATCCGGATGTTTCTTAGCTAGGTTTTTTGATTCACCCGGATCCTCGTCTAAATTGGCGAGGAAAACCTTTCCGGAAGGTTCTCGACCTTCGGGGCGATTGTTATCGTTTGGGCTGTGCAAGAGTTTCCAGTTCCCTTCTCGTACCACGCTTTGCTTGCCGAGTTGCCAGTAAAAGCTCTTGTGCGGAGAGGAAACTGCGCCGTCGGAAATTACTTCGACCAAGCTCTTTCCATCGAGCTTGTGATCTTTTGGTAATTTAGCTCCGCTCAATTCCGCGAGTGTTGGAAACCAGTCGCATCCCGTGGCCATTTGCGACCTGACTTCACCTTCCGGGATCTTGCCGGGCCAGGAGACGATGGAGGGAACCCGGATGCCACCCTCAAAAAGACTGCCCTTGGCCCCGCGGTATGGCCCTGAACTTCCGCCACCTCCGAAGGTGCGTGTTTCAATGGAGTGACCATGGTCGGATTGGAAGACGATGATGGTGTTGTTACGCAACCCGAGTTTTTCCACATGGCTCACCACCTTGCCCACGATTTCGTCCATCGACGAGATGAAGGCGCCGTACTTATCCCGAGGATGAGGGTGGTTCTTGTAGTGCTCGCGCCATTTGTCCGTTCCTTGGAGTGGGTAGTGCGGCCAATTGATCGCCCAGTAGATGAAGAACGGACGTTTTGAGTTTTTGTCCAGAAATGTCGTGCACTCGCGAACCATGAGATCCCCAAAATAGCTGCCGTCTTCCCAAATCTCGACACCGTTGCGCCACAGGTCGTGCAAGTTCGGAGGCACCCAGTAGAAGAAGTGGGAGTAATTGTCGATACACCCGCCCATATGGCCGTAGGAGAAGTCGAAGCCTTGGCCGTTGGGCATGGTCTCGGGAGTGTACCCGAGATGCCACTTCCCAATGTGGGCTGTTGCATATCCCGTGCCCTTGAAGATTTCCGCCATCGTCACTTCCTCCGTGGGCAATCCTGCCTTCCCCTTGTGGGAGGAAACGTTTCCGGGTACGCCAGCCCGTGGCGGAAATCGCCCCGTAAGCAAGCCCGCCCGTGATGCCGAGCATATCGCCGAGGGTGAATACATCTGGGTAAAGCGAACTCCTGTCCGTGCCAGTTTATCCAGAGTCGGCGTTGTTAGGTCCTTTGAGCCGTAGCAGTTGGCGTCGACGGATCCTTGGTCGTCCGAGTAGATGAGGATCACATTCGGTTTGTTCTTGGCCGTAAGGCTGAAAAGACTACCAACGCAAAACAACGCCGTGAAGACTAGAAAGCGCATGCCTTAAATTCCCGAGTTTCCGGATTTGCCATCTCGCAAGGAAACCGGTGGGCCAAGAATTTCTCTTAGAACGAGAGCCTTGCGGAGAGAATCGGGACTGCGAAGGTCGCTCACGATCGATTGGGATAAGGCGTTGGTCTTTCCGGAACCTATGTCAAAGGCTTTCAGGTTCTTTTTTGTGGCATCCTGATGGTCGGTTGCTCCCTGTTGACGGTAGGCTGCTTGGTCGGACGTTTCAGGTCGGGTTTGGATCTTTTGGTCTGGGGAAGGGTCTTTGGAGGTAACTCTTGGCGGTGGAGGCGCAACTACGGATTCCTGCGGAATCGGTTCGATTCTTTGCTCATATCGTTGATATTCCTGTTCTCCGCCCGCTCTGTTTTTTTTCCAGAAGTCGCGAAGGACATCGCGGAGTTGAGGGGCATTATCCTCCTCTTCATCGGATTCGGGACGCTCAGCAGGTTGTCGCGGAGAAGGGGGAGGGTCGCCTTCATCGTTTATCTTCTTTTTGAAGAATTTCCCGAATATGGATGCCAGTACCAAAAGTACGACGATCAGACTGTCGAACGGGATGTCTGGCATCTTTCTCTCAGGTGCTCAGTGTTTGCTGATGTGGAAAGGCTTAGGAGTTTTCCTCGGACTTTGAAATCGTCTCCCGCATATCGGTGTCGGCTTGAATGTTGCGCATGCGATAGTAGTCCATGACGCCGAGGTTGCCGCTTCGGAATGCTTCCGCCATGGCAAGGGGAATCTGTGCTTCGGCTTCCACTAACTTGGCCCGCATCTCTTGCACCTTGGCACGGTTTTCTTGTTCCATGGCGACGGCTGCGGCACGACGGATTTCGGCGTGCGCTTGCGCAACTTCTTTGTCTGCGGCTGCTTGAGACGTGCGTAGCATTGCCCCACGATTTTCGCCAAGGTCGACGTCGGCTATGTCGATGGAGAGGATCTCGAATGCGGTTCCTTGGTCAAGTCCTCTCGCCAGGACGCTTCCGGTAATGGAGTTGGGGTTTTCCAGAACGATCTTATAGTTTGCCGAAGACCCGATAGTGGAGATTATGCTCTCACCTACGCGTGCAATAACTGTTTCTTCCTGTGCGCTGCCAACGTATCTATCGAGGTTGCTGCGAACGGTGACGCGAGCCCTCACCTTTACTTGGATCCCGTCTTTTGCTACACCGTCAATGGTATCGCGACCCTCGATTACACAATCGATGACCTTAGGGCTGATAGAGGTGCGTACTGCTTCCAGGACGGATTTGTTGGTGCCTTTGGTGGCCAAGTCGATGGCGCATGCGCGATCCCACGACAGTTCTATGTTCGCCTTCAATGCCGCAATTAGGGCCTGAACGGTTTGCACGACGTTGCCTTCGGCCAAGTAGTGCGCTTCGAGCTCGTCGGTAGTCAAAGGAATCCCCGCTTTCATTGCAGTAATGCGAGCATCCACAATTAGACCAACGGGAACGCCTCTTAGCCGCATAGCCAAAAGGGTGCTGAAGCCTACCTTGGCTTTCGCGAGTAAAGCTTTCAACCAAGTGTTGAAAAAGGAGATGATAATAAAAAATATTACGAGTCCGACTACTAGTATTAGTCCGATAAGAATGTATTCCCACTGCATGATTTTTTTTGTTTAGAATATTTGGTTGATCAATGATTCGATGAGTTGTCTCATGAAAAGATTATTAGAAACTAGCTTTCTGGGCATCGGTCTGTAAAGCTCAAGATCAGAGTTTCCTTACTTTCAATCTATAGCCGTCCTTGCCGCTTACCCTTAGAGCGGTGCCTTTTGAAGCGTATCCGTCTTCGCAAAAGGCATCGTATCGCTCGTCTCCGATGGCGATTATGCCTTCGGGTTTCAATGGCGTTGCCGCTTTGCCTTCCATGCCCACTACTTCGTCCGGTGCAATCGGGGGGTTGCTGGAACCACTCACGGCTTTTCCCAGAAAGAAGGCCTTTCCTAGACGACTTCCTTCCAGCCACCTCAATTCAATCAAGACTAGGAAGATGGCCCCGATCCCTCCCAGCAGAAAGGTCAGTCCGGATGCAAACCAGTCGCCATATTCCTGATGAGTCGCCACTGCGGAACCGACGATGCAACAGAAACCCAACAGGCCCAGCACACCGCCGGGCACTAAGACCTCAAAGAAGATCAAGGCATAGGCAATGAGTAACAGACCGATTATCCAGCTCATGCGACTTTACTTTCTAGTCACCACGAGGTTGAAATCTCGATGGCCCACTACCTCGATGGTTTCCCCCTTGCGGATTGTTCCGGATCGGGCTTGCGACTCGTAGCGCCGACCGGCTATTTCAACTTCGCCCGTCGGATACAGTTGGGTGACGGCCTTGCCCTCCGTTCCGATGGCGGGCAGTTCATCGGGAGCATCGGACGAATCCGCCCCGCCCGTGACCACCGGGTTCGCGCCTCCCACCGTATGGCCTAGGACGAAATTGTTCCACAACGGCGTGTGAGGCAATAAACGCGCCGCCAAAAAACCGAGGCCGACCGTGATCAGCAAACCATAGCATAGATCCAAGATCGGTTGCTTGAACAGGTCGATGGACCATGTGAAATCGGGAGTTGGCCAAACGTCGACCATTGCCCAAAGCAAGGAGCCCAGCATCATGACCATCCCCAGCAAGGCGGGCACCACCAATCCGGGGAACAGAAAAACTTCCAGCGCCACCAAGCACGCCCCGAGAAGAAAAACGATGACTTCCTCGTAACCTGCGAAACCCGCAACGTACTTGCTCCCGAAAAATATCATCAACAAAACCAGTCCCGATGCACCGAATACACCGAATCCCGGAGTCTTGAACTCAATGAACAGCAAAAGCATTCCCAGTCCCATGACGATCGGTCCCACGCTATTCAGCCACAGCCCGAGTCTCTCCGCCCAGTTCACCTCCATGCGGACAACCTCGTAGTTGCCTTCTCCATACTTCTCGGCGAGCAAGTCCTCGATCGTCTTGTAGATACCGGTACCCAGCAGCGGTTGAGGGGGTTCCCCGTATTCCATGACGGCTTCCTCCGCAGTGAGTGTCAGCAATTCCCCCTCCCCTTGGATTGGGGAACCATCGGCGGTCAGGGGTTGCTCACCCTCTACGAAGAGTGTTTCGTTCGCGTCCATCATTGCGGCCATCACCCGAGCGCGGTATCGATGTTTGCCCGTGAAACAACGTATTTTCGCCTTCAGGTAGGAATTTACTTTGCGTTTCATCGAGGAATCGATGTTTCCACCACCACCGCTTACGACTTCGGCCGCCCCTATCTGCCCGTAGGGAGCAAAGGCGATCTCGTTCGTGGCGACTGCAATGTAGGCGCCTGCGGAAATGGCCTCCGTGTTGACGTAGGTGATGATTGGTCCCTCGAAACGCTCGAACGACTCAATTATTTCTTGCATGATCTCGAGCGTCACTCCCAGTTCGCCACCGGGAGTATGCATGTCAAGGATGACGGTTGTCGCCTCTGCTCGAATGGCGTCTTTGAGCCCTCTTCGCAGGATGTCGAGAATGGGTCCGCCGATCTGGTCGCGAACCGGGATAACGTAGGCCTTGGCCTTCCCCCCACCTATTTCCGCTTCCTCGGTAGTGTTGGTTTCGGATGCGATCGCATCTAGGCTGGCGTTGTTTTCAGCGACGATCTTGCTCGAACTGGCGTTTGCCTCGTCCGCACCGCCGGCATTTTCTTCTGCGAGTACAGGAAGTGCAAATCCAAACACAGCCATTAAGCAAGCAATGGCACGGGTAGTTGATAGTTTTTTGGCCAAGTGTTTTATTATTGTTTACGAAAAGGCATTGCGCAAACCGTAAAGTGGAGTCAAAGGAAAGGTAATATGGAAATCATTTCCTACCAAGGCATGGAAATTCGGCGCTGGGACGTTGGGCCCTCTACCTTTCTCGCCGCTCCCGAGCGTGGCGCTCGCCTCATGAACTGGCACGTCAACATGGGCGATGGTTCCGTTCGCGACGTCATTCACTGGCCCGAGAATGCCGACACTTCCCAATTCGCCAAGGTCCGCGGCGGCAATCCCATTCTTTTTCCCTTTGCCGGACGTTGCATTCGGGCGGGTGACCTCGACAAGTGGCTCGCCCCGGGTGGCGAGGTGCTGCCCATGCCTCAACACGGGTTTTCCCGTGACAGTCGCTTCAGCATTTCCTCGATCGATGACCATGGCTTTGCGGTCGACTTGATTCCCGACGAGCAAGCTAAAATCGCTTACCCCTTCGATTACAAGTTTTCCGTCGTTTATCGTTTTTCGGAATTGTCCTTGCAGATCAGTTTGATTTTGGAAAACGAAATGCGGACCTCCATCCCTTGGGCGGCCGGACATCACTTTTATTTCCAGCTGCCATGGCGGCAGGGTCTATCCCGTTCCGATTACCAGTTGTCCATCCCCGCTTCCAAGGTAAGGCAATACAGGCAAGGTGGCCTCCTCGAGAAGGTCGATCCTCCAAAGGGTCCCGTGCCCTTTGACGACCCCGGCCTCGTCAACCGCATCCATTACGAGCTGAAGGAACCTTTCGCACTCTTTGGTCTCGGCAACGAGGAGGAACAAATCACCATTGCCGAAGTGGGCGGGGCCGAGGTTGGCTCACGTCTCACCTTCGTCTCCTGGACCGAGTCCGACGACAGTCCTTTCTACTGCGTCGAGCCTTGGATGGCCCCTCCCAACGCTCCCGAGCTCAAGGCCGCCCGCTTTGTCCCACCATCCGGACGCGACGAGTTTACCATTGAGGTGCAGTTGACCTAACCTTCCCCTCAATAGGTGTTCCAATCCATGTTGGTGAAGGCAACAAAGTAACCAACAACGAATCGTCCGATGCTCCCGCCAATCTCCCGGTCCGATCGCCGCCGCTTCCTCAAGTCTTTTGCGGTTTATGCCGCGACAGGGTCGTCTTTGGGGGCGGTGGAGCAAAACAAATGGGAAAACATCGCTCCTTTCTTTGAGCCTCCAGAGGAATGGCGCGGCCAGTACGGGGACTATCGCTCACCACTAGTCTTCAAGGACGGCTCAAAGGTCGAGACTGCTGCGGACTGGGCTAGGCGGCGCCAGGAAATTCGCGCGGATTGGATGAGATTGATGGGGCCATGGCCGAAGTTGATCACGAACCCCGTCGTCCGGACGATCGAGGAAACTCGCCGCGAAACTTTTCTACAGATCAAAATCAATTTCAAATGCACGCCTACCGA
>JACNJI010000489.1 GCA_014382645.1 Verrucomicrobiota bacterium
GGGGTGGAGTTCGTGTGGGTAGAGACCCGGAAGTAACAAAAGTGGCTGCGCTACCGACAAAAAGGATCAGGGTGGTAGAGACCTAGGGGGGCGTCGCCGGGTTCAGGACTGTCCAGGAGGCTCGCAACGCACGGGGCGTCCTCCTCGCCCCAAAAGGAAAATGGCGGGTAGTTCGAGACGAAATAATTTCCCGCCTTGGTGTCGTCCTTGGTCTCGACGTCGGGTTTTACAAAAGTGTCTTCGCTCATGGGTCGGCTTCCTTTACTTGTCAGGGTTTGGTTTCAAAGGCGTAGACGTTTCCGTCCTCGCAGCCAAAGATAACCTTAGTGCCCACTACCGCGGGAGTGGATGATATAGATTCGCCAATTTCGTAGGAAGCGATCTCCTTGCCGTCCTTTAGGGATGCGAGATAGACTTTTCCGTCCATTGTCCCGAATATCACTTTATCGCCGCAAGCGACGGGAGAGCTGTCGATACGACCCCGTGAAGCAAATCGCCACGCGGCCTTGCCGGTTACCCGGTCGATGCAATGCAAGCCCTTGTCTCGGCCGCCTATGAGACAATGCGTTTCGGTAACGGCCGGTGAAGAGTAGTAAGGAAAATTTTTGCCGCGATAGGTCCAAACTACGTCTCCGGTCTTAAGGTCGAAACCCGTAACCGCATTGTCCATGTTGCCTACGTAGCCGATGCCGTCGGCAATCGCCACAGTAGCCGCGATGGGAGCTGCCACCTCTACCGAACGAACCAATTTGCCGTCCTCCAGTCCGACGACGTAAAGCACCGCGTCGCATCCGCCAAAGACGACCTTGTCGCCATCGAGAATGGAGGGAACACCATTAACGTAGTTGTTCGTCTCAAATTTCCAGAGGAGTTTGCCGCTCTTAGCATTTACGCAATGGACATAATTGTCATAGCTGCCGATCACGATTACATCGTCCTTCGACTTTGGGCGAATGGCTCGGTTTCCGGCACCCATGATTTCGCCCTCGGTTTCGTATTTCCAGAGAAGTTTTCCGGTTTTTGCCTTCAATGCGTAAAGGAACCCATCGGTGGAACCGATATACACGACGTCGCCGACAACTAACGGGGCCGCCTCAATGGACAGTCCGGTTTCATAATTCCAAGTTTCCTTGCCTGTTTTCAGGTCGATCGCATGAAGTTTTTTCGAGTCGGAACCAATGAACACGAGACCATCCTTGACCACGGCGGAAGATTTCGTGAAATCGCCCGTCTCGAAAGCCCAAAGCAGTTTCAACTTCTCGCCCAGCTTGCCGGAAGCAAGGCCACGCAGATCCTGTCCTCCTCGATGCTGAGGCCAATCCGCATCTTTTCCAAATGCAGTTCCAGCACCGTAATCACAGGTGATGAATATCTGTGCGACAAACGAGAAACAAACCGTCTTCCAAAACCTCATGCCTGTATAGAGGATGCCTCGAATTCAACCTCTGCGAAAGTTGCTCCCGCAAAGAGCGAAGCATAAAGTTTTGCAAAGTCTTGACCGGATACCGGCCGAGGGTTGAAGCCTGCAGTCCATTGCCCGAATGCCTCTTCAGCCAATCCCGCAACCTCCTCCAGGGAAAAGCCGTATTGCTGCAAAGTGAGCGGGAAGTCGGACAACCTCAACAATTTTTCCACCTGATCAATAACGGCTTTGGTGGCGGATGCATCGTCTGTCTCAGCTCCTGCAAGTCCTGCGTCACGAGCCAAGCCGGCATAGATCGAACGGACCTCCGGGAGCTCCGCATTAAAGCGCATAACCGGAGGTAGGCAAATGCCCACCGCGTTGCCGTGACCAACTCCTTGTCGAGCCGTCAGGGGATTGGCCATCGAGTGGGCCGCGCCCAGCATGCTGCTTTCAATAGCGGCACCGGCGTGTGATGCACCAAGTTGCACAAAGCCTCTGGCCTCTATGTCGAGAGGTGCGGCAAAAACTTTTTCCAAATTGTCCTGCACGAGAAGAAAGGCGAGGCGGGCATGGCGGGAGGAGATTTCGCTACGATCGCGCGTTACGGCAGCTTCGAGGGCGTGAGCCAAGGCATCGATACCCGTGCAAGCAGTAACCTGAACAGGTTGCGAAACAGTAAGATCGGGGTCAAGAATGGCAACCTTGGGCAGGGTCTTCTTGTCGCCGCAAGCCATCTTGCTGTGGGTCTCATCGTCGGAAATAAGGGCAAAGGATTGGCATTCGCTCCCCGTCCCTGCAGTGGTGGGCACGGCAATGAGAGGAAGCATCGGCAAAGAAGCCTTCCCTACACCCCAGAAGTCTTTCATCGTTCCTCCATTCGTAAGGACGAAGTTGCAGCCCTTTGCGGTATCCATGGAGCTTCCGCCGCCAAGACCCACGATAACATCCACCTCCGCTTCCTTCGCAACGGCCACGCAGGCGTCAACGCAAGAACTGGTTGGATTCTCGATGGATTTATCGAAAGAAGTCACTTTCATGCCCGCCCCCTCAAGCGAGGCTTGGGCAGTGGCGGCATGTCCCGCCCGAACGATGCCGGCATCAGTCACAAGCAAAACCCGCTTGCCAATCTTGGCCGCTTCTTCGCCGAGACACTTGAGCGTCCCGGATCCGAAAAGCACTCGTATGTCGGGATGTTCTTCCAGACGAACGAAGGAATCGAGTTCGGTCAAGCCGGGTGTCGTCATAATCTCTTCCTTCTCGTTACGCCCCTTCAAGTCCCCATTCGAGCGGGCGTTGTCTGGTAGGCTCGGGCTCGGAAAAGGAAGTCGACGAGATTCCCCTCGTGAGGTTGGAGCCAATTGAGGGCGATGGTTGGCAAAGGACCAATGTTGAGGCGATCGACGTTTGTGGCGTCGGCAAGCTGGGCGGCCCATGCTTCGTCCTCGGTAATGGCGGAGACCACCAAAGTGTGCCCAATCTTTTCGAGCATCTGTTCCTGCGGACACTCAACCACGGAAGCAAAAGGATACATGTACTCGGTATTGGCCATCTTGCGATCAGGCGAATCACAGTGGAGGATGGTCGGACGAATATAAGCGCAGCGCTCCATGCTCTCGAGCCGGTCACCATGCTTCGCGGTAACGTGGGTGACTCCATCCTCGGAGCAGCCTTCCTCGATCATCCCCCAAATAGCCTCGGCTTGTCCATCCACGGTAAAGGCGGCGAGACCCGCCTCGGGATCTTCGGGATCCTTAACCTCGATGGGACCGATACGTTCGGCAATGGCCTCTGCGATTTCCTTGGTATGACGCGAAGCCCAGATGCCCGAACAGTTGATGCATCCGCGACCACTGTTCTTGTAAATGCTGTCGACCATCAAGTCGATGTGATCCTCCCATTGATCGACGAGGTCGTCACCCAGAAGAATCTTGCTGTAGCCTGGACCGTGCACCTGTACGTTGGCGTTACCCGAGTAGTGCTGAACCGTCTGGGCGCTGCCGAAAATCATGACACGCCCGCAACGGTTCACGACCTCGGCCCCCATTTCGCCGCCACCGGGATAGATGCCGATGCACTCTCTCGGGATGCCGGCCTCCACGAAAGCCGCCGCCATACGGTAAGGCGTCCAAGGTTCCTGCGGGCCGGGCTTGAGAACAAGACCGATCTGCATCGGGATGACGGGAAGCCATAAGGTGTGAACGCCGGGAGAATTGGAGGGCAAAACCATGCCGAGCACGGGCGACTGCGCTTGATAACTGAGTGGCAGGTCGGGCTTGCGGGCCTCCACTCCATAGCCACGGGAAAGAATGTCCAAGTCCAAACCACGGGTAAGGGCGTCGAGAATCTGGTCCATATTGGTCAGCACGAAGTGATTTTTCTCCATGTTGAACTTGGTCATGTGCTCGGGCAGCCCGGTGGAGGCGGACTGCTGCCTCGCGAAATCATCGGGCGACTGCTCACCATCTCCAAGAGGCAGGGTGGCCTTGAGGAAGAGATCAGCTGCTTTCTTCGTCATATCCACCAGCTCGGGAATCGGAATTTCGCGCAATACTTCGCGGGCCCGATGGGCCTTGCGCATGTCGCGGGCAAGGAGACCGGGGTTGGCTTGACCGACTTTGGCTAGTGTCTCGCCCGTGCGGAAGTGAACGACTTCATTTTGATCGAGACTTTGGTAGGGTTCCCCCCAGCGAAGAACGGGTATATTTATCATAATTAAGGTTTCTCCGAAAATTCGACGGTTGTCGATTGTTGGCAAATGGTCTCAGCCGAAAGGTGTTAGTATACGCCTTCGACAATTTTTTTCTGCATAGCGCCGAAAGGTCGCACCTCGGCAACCCCGTCCCAAGGATAAGGGTCAATGGGAGGACGTCGCTTGGCTTCGTCACGCTCTAAGAAGCGAGGCATGAAAAATTCCTTGGTCATGGTGGTCAGTTCCACCCGACCCCACTCATCGTACTCGACGGGCTCGTTGGTGTCGGGATTGACCACCCGCAATACAGCCCGCGGCTGCGGCGCGTGATAGGTGATGGAAAAGTTGTCCTCGGGTTCGAACGGCTTGTGCTTGGCAAGCCCCATGAGCGTGTTCCCGTAGGTCGGCACGAAACCGATTTTGTTCTCGAGCAGCTCTTCCATAAGAAAGCGGGTGTACTGGGGGTTCATCGTCGTGCCACCGCAGAATACGCCTCTGACGCCCGCGTCATATAAGGAAGAGCCCTCGGCCTCGAAGCGTTCGGCAATGGCCTCGAGCAACTTGGGTGTAGTGAACACGGCGCTAACCTCACGGTGCTTCATGATGGTGGTTGCCTGATCGACGACGTGTTCCATATAGGCCTTCGCCTGATCGCCCTGCCCGTTCTTGATTAGGCGCTTTACCCAACGGGGGTCGAGGTCGACGAAGTAACAGGAGCACCCACGGACGTTTGCAAGGTGCTCAATAGCAAGGCGCAGGCGACGCGGTCCCGTAGGGCCGACCATAATCCAGTAATGGTTTCTGGGGAAATGCTCGTCGGTCAGGGTTTCGGAAAACTCGCTGTAGTCCACCTTGTAGTCATCCCATCCGATACGCTGCTTGGGCATGCCCGTGGTACCGCCCGTCTCGAAGATGTTGAAGGGTATGCCCTCGTACTCCTTTGGCACCCAGACTTCCGGTTGCAGATCACGCAACCATTCGTCCTGAAAGTTCGGAAACTTGTTGGATATGTCAGAAAAAGACTTAATCTCCTCAAGGGGATTCCAATCCTGCTTATCCGCCCATTCAAGCCAGAACTTGCAGCCCGTTTGAGGCGAGAAGTGCCACTTTACCATTTCGACGGCACGGGCATCCAATGCCTCCGCAGCCAGTTTAACTTTTTCTTCCAAGCTCATAAAAAACAATAAAATGATTATCCGACGTTACTCAACCTAGGCCGCATCGGGGAAAAACTTGTCGAGGGTCTCTTTCGAGGGAGGTTTGGTTACGAGCGAAACCGCCACTAGAGCAACCGCCGAAGCGACGAAACAAATGGCCGCGGGAACGATGCCCGGCCCTACCACGTATTCACCTCCATAACCTGATTGCTGGAAATAATAAAGCCACACCACCATCGCAGCGATGATTCCGGAGCAAGCTCCCTCCTTGGTGGCCCGTTTCCAGTACAAGGCCGCGACGACGAGGGGAAAGAGAGCGGCAAATCCACTGAAGCACCAAATCGCGAGATCGAATACGTTGGCGTCCTTCGCCCACATCGCAAGCACATAGGTTAAGACCACAATACCGACGATGAATGCGCGAGCGATAAAGATGATTTGCTTGTCCGAGTACTTTTCCTTCCCGGCTCGGTGAAGCACGATGTCGTTGGTGAAGATCGTGCCCATGCAAAGGAATTGTGAATCCAGTGAGGACATTATGGCCGCCAAAACTCCCGCAGTAAGCAGTCCGGTCAGGATGGGGTCGCCCACAAGTAATTTAAGCATAGCAGAGAGTACCGCGGGCGGCGGGATTCCCGGCGGCAACAGACCCGAGGCCCATGCGCCGATGAGAACGCACGGCGCCCAAACCACCATAATGCAGAGCGGGTGGGCGATAACTGTAAGGCGAAAAGCCTTGGCGCTCTTGGCCGTTAGCCAATGCTGGAAAAGGTGGGGGAACATGCCCACACTGAGAGGAATGAAGAGATAGCTAAGAAAAGTCAGGAAGGGTATGCCCAGTTGGCGCTCGAAGGAAGAAATCTTGCCCGTTTCAGGATTCTTCTTCTTGAACTCGACATCGATTGGAGTGCGCGTGAAGTGCGGTTGAACATTAGCGAGTTCCTGGGCTCGATCGGATTCCAACAACCGACCGATGGGCTTCGGCGGCACATTTTTTTCCAATGCTCCCGCCTTCTTGTCGAAGCGGAAGTCCTGCACGATCTTTCCATCCTCGGTGATGCGGGCGGCCACCTTACCGGCGTTATCAATGCCACCCAATGCCTTCACTATAAATACAAACGCGAGCAGACCCATAAACATGAAGACGATGGTTTGGAAAGTGTTCGCATAGGCTGCCCCGCGGGAACCGCCCATGAAGACATAGGCTAGGACAACAGCACATACAACGAGACCCGTAAGCCAAGGCGGGACGCCGCCAAGCCATGCAGGAATGGATGGGTCTGTGAAGATTGTCGGGAAGGCGCCTGCGGTGACTGGTTCGATCGTCTTGCCCGCTCCAATGATCCCGATGAGCAAATACGGGACCACTAGCAGGACGAGAATGGGAAAAAGAAGGTAGCCGAGTCCGTCTGACTCAAAACGTGCTCGAAAGAATTGAATCTGCGTCACATAGCCGTACTTCTTGCCGAATGCCCATAGACGGATACCGATGATAAAGAAAACGGCTGCGTGGACAAGTCCGCTGATGGAAGCCATCAATCCGTAAGTACCAATACCACGCTCGAAGGACTTTCCCGTAGAACCTACGAGGGCAAAGGCTGTCATCGTAGTCCCGAATACACTCATTAGCAGGAGGAACGGACCAATGCTGTGACTGGCGACGAAATAATCCTTGCTAGTGCCTCGGAAAAGGCGACTGCTGTAGAAACCAAGCGCCAGTAGCAAGCAGAGGTAGCAAGCAATGACCACCAAAGTGCTCATAAGGAACCCTCTTCCATCTTGGTGGCAGTCGTTTCGGTCTCGGCGAAGGCCTCGAGGTCATGCGGCCAAGCCAGTTTTATGGCGAGCCACCCAAGGGCCGCGCAAGCGAGAGAGAATGCAGCATGAAAAGCCAGCCCGACTGGTAGAAAGCCGAAGACAAGCGTACCGTCGTCCCACCACCATTTGTCCTGATGAAGGACAAACATGAGCAGG
>JACNJI010000252.1 GCA_014382645.1 Verrucomicrobiota bacterium
GCGGACGCGGCAAGAAGTTTTCCGCCTTTCGTCTCAAGGAAGAACACGCCTCCGAACTTCCCAAGTTCAAGTCGGCCCTGGCCAAGTACGCCGGTCGCCCCTACGACTTGCGCTACCGTATGGACGACAAGTTCATTTACTGCTCCGAACTCGCCTACAAGGCCTATCGGGACGCCACGGGAAAGCCGCTGGGCAAGCTCGCCAAGCTGGGTGACTTGAATTGGCGTCCCTACGTCGCGACCATTCGCAAGTACGAAGGCGGAGACCCTCCTCTGGATCGCGAGATGATTACCCCGATCGACCTCTCCAAAGCGCCTCAGTTGCAACAGGCTCTCGACAACGGCATGGCCGAACAGCCCTGAGTCGCAGGGAACCTTGGTCAGTCCAGCAATTCCACCATGCCCTTGCCTAGGGCATCGCCGATCAGGAAGTAGCTCTCCGCGTTTCCGAACCAGTGGTGCCCGTGCCCGACGTTCGGCGAATCCTCCTTGGGTCGGGCGAATTCAGTGGTGCTTACGAACTTTACCTTTCCCTTGAATTCCTTCCGCTCGGTTGCACCCTTCTGGGCTGCCCGAATAGCCAGCATGTTGCCTCCCGCCTTGGGGCCGCCGTTGCCCAGTTCACCCACGATCACCGGTAAGTCCGGGCTCTTGAATTCCTTTCGCAGGTCTTGGATCAGGTGAACGAGGTTCTGCTCGTACTCGGCCAGCGCATCCTTGTCGAACATGTCGTTCCAGCCTTGAAACCATACGAAGCCCGCCCATTCGGGCTTGCCCCCATTCAGTTCGGGAAACTCCTTTCCAATCCCCGCCAAGGCCTCTTCCACCTCGTCCAGCATTTGCTTGTAGTAGGGGCCCGTTTCGCCTCCCGCGGAGGGCGGGCGAAAATCCTTGTACAGGCTCTTGCCTCCCCATGCCGTCTTGATCAACAGCACCGGTTCCTTGAAGTGGTCGCCCAATACGTGTCCGATCTGCAGTTCGGGCCCGATGTGGTGTCGGCTCTTGTCGTTCCCGTATCCCGTGAACCCTATGCTTACGCCTCCCGCCATCACGCCTTGCTTGTTGCGAAAGCGGATGAAGGAGTCGTCACGCGCCACCCAGTCTCCCTTCTTGTCCTTCAGGTGGGCGTAGCGCTTCGGGTCGCTCGATTGCTTCATGACCCGGAGAAGGGTTCCCTTCCCGCCGTTGTAGTACTTCGGGTGGTCCAAACCGACGACGCCTTGTGCCTCCATGTTGTACGGTCCCGCAAGCAGGAATACCTTTACGGTCTCGGCGGCGTTCGAGGAAACCGAAAGGCTTGCGAATAGTAGGGTGAGAATGAGTTTGGGCATAATCTTTTTCATGGGAAAGTAATGTTATTCAGCGGGGAAGTCGATTGCTTGGGCATAATAGTCGAAAAAGCCATTGGTGAAAAGATAGGTCGGGTCAATCGCTTGTTTTTCCTTAACGAAGGCGGGGAATTCCGGATAGGCCCGCATCAGTTGTCCCGGCGTGGCATAGTTGCGATAGGGCAGGTAGATACTCCCCCCTAGCTTCAAGGCTTCATCGGTCAACCGTCTTGCTCGGTCCTCCAGGCTGGCGGCTCCCTTCGCGGAACGTTCCACCGTGAACAGCATGACGAAGCCGAACATGTCCTCCTTTGCATAGGGCAGGGCGGTGTCGGTGTCCTTCTTCACTTGCCGGATGGTCACGTTCATTAAGTCGTCCGCTTGACCCTCCAGTATTTTTCGGGCCGCTCTCGCAAACTCCGCAAATCGTATCTGAGGCACGAAAAACTCGAGTAACAGATCCGTCTTTTCGGGATCCGAGTTGGCAAATACCCAGGCAGGCTCATTCAAAAGATACGACCTCGGGTGAGAACCACTTGCTTCGCCTCCGATGTTTTTTTCGAGGAACCACCGAAATCCCTTGCCCCTTTGGCTTCCGAGGGAGGCCCGAAAGGTGGCTCGGGCCACCTTTGTCATCCAGTCGTCTCGTTCCTGCGGTTTCCAAGTCGGTTGAATTTCTCCCGTCGACTCGTAGACGGTGAGCATTACTTCCTGAAAAAACGTCGAAGGCGCCACCGATAGCCGGCCGTAGGCCAGGCGAGCCTCGGTTTCTACGGCTTCCGCCTTCCATCCTTCCGCGAATTGATCCGCGCTCATAACCACGTGTTTCGATCGCAGCATCTCGTTCGGCACCGGCCGTATCCATGTGTCCAGAATAATCCCGAACAAGCCATACCCACCCAAGGCGTGCCGAAAAAGGTTTGCCTCCTCCGTCCGCGAGCAAACTCGAATGCTTCCGTCCGGCAGCATGAGCCGAAACTTTTCCACCGTGGAGGCGACGGGTGGCCGATCCGGTTGCCAGCCGTGGGCGTTCACGCTCAAGGTGCCCCCGATCGAGAAGTCGTTGTTGCTCTGCATCACCTCCACCGTAAGCCCGCGCTCGGCCAGAAATCTTATTACTTTCCACCACCTTGCGCCAGCCTGGGCTCGCAGCAGTTCTCCATCCATTTCCAAATGGTCGAAGCCCGAGGTGTCGATGTGCAGGGCACCTTCTCTCAGGGCCTGCTTGCCCATCGAGTGCCGAGCTCCGAACGGAACCACGGATAGCTTTTCGGCCCTAGCTCGCTCCAAGGTCTCCCGGAGCAGTTTCTCCGTTTCGGCAAGATCGGAGCTAAGCCGTACGATCCCCTTGTGCGAAATGGCGTTCAAGCCCGATGCATCATCCGCTCGTTCTTCCGTCAGGAGAATTCCCGCATCGTCTCTCGCAGGATCCATTGCCAGAAACACCCCCACTCGCATCACCGGGTAGACGAACCAGCAGACCGCCCCCGCCAATGCCAAGGCGATCCAAGTCCTTCCCTCCTTCAGTCGAGATTTCATTCGCACGCCTTCTAGCGCTTGCCTAAGTTTCCTGCAAGCCATGGCTTGGTACAATCCACCGGGGCGAGCTCCCCGATCCCCTCATACCCGCAGTTCTGTTCAAGAATTATTCGTAGTGCGTCCACATGCGAAGCACGAGCACGGTTTTTTTATCCTCAAAAACTTCGTAGACCAAGCGATGTTGAATGTTGATTCGGCGTGAATGGCAGCCTTCCAGATCGCCCTTCAACGCTTCGTGAGGCGGAGGAGATTGAAGGGGGGCAACCCGTAGTATCTCGATCAACTTTTCAGCCGATTCCTTGAGGTGACTGTGGGCCAGCTTCTTGGCATCCCGCCGGGCATGGCGAGAAAAAACCACCCGATATTCGCTCACCAGTCGAGTTCTTCACTCGCTTGCTCGATTCCTTCCTGTCTCGCCTCCTGTATGGAATCGACTAATCTGGGAACCGATTGCAAATGAAGAGTTTCCTGTATCGCTCGCCAATCACTCTCCGAAAGCAAGACGGCATTGGCCCGCTTCCCAGTAATCTGGATGGGTTGATGGGAATCGTTAGTCTCGTCGATCAAGGAATAAAGTTTTTGCCGAGCCTGAGTGGCAGTGATCGTTGTCATGATTCAAAGCGTACGCAATTACGCGCATGATGTCAACCGCGGGTTATAAAAAGGAATTTGTGGTTTGTTCAAGGATTGAAACGAGCGACTGCCCGGGAGACGATTACTTCAATCGGAGCCAGTTTTTTTTGTGTTGTCATTGCGAGGAGGGGCAGAGCCCCGACGCGGCAATCCAGCGGCCGCGTAGGGCATCCCGCATCGCCCGGGCATCCCGTATAACGATCCGGACTGGATTGCCACGCCCTGACGGGCTCGCAATGACAAAAGTGTGTGGGATGACCGCGCTATGTTGCGGCTCGCAAGGACATCGTTAGGGGAGGGTTGTTCCTTCTGATGGCAAGAGCGGCTGAAAGCTTTTGCTTTGCCTACTGCCGATCGTCGTGGCTACAAGAATAAGAGATGACGAAAGAGAATGAGAACGCAGACATGGGCTTGGCCGCTTTGCTGGGGAGCCTAGGTGAGGTGACCTCCACCGAGGTGGAGGATCTCCGTCGGGTTTCCTACGATGCGATGAAGGTGAGCTTTACTCCGGAGGCCTTGGTGAAACCTACCGAGGATCCCCAGGTGGGCGAGCTGCTTCGGTTGGCGAACGAGTTTGCGATTCCTGTTACCACGCGCGGCGTGGGTTCGTCCCTCACGGGGAGTGCGGCCCCCATCCATGGTGGTTGGGTGCTGGACCTCTCGGCGATGAACGATTTTTCCATAGACGAGGACGAGCGCGTGTGCGTGGCCCAACCGGGAGCGGTGGTGGCGGATATCCAAAAGGCGACGGAGGAGGTGGGGCTGTTTTATCCGCCCGATCCCTCGTCGAAGAAGTTTTGCACGATCGGGGGCAACGTTGCCTGCAATGCGGGCGGGCTGCGGTGCGTAAAGTACGGGGTGACCCGCGACTACGTGCTGGCCCTCGGCGGTTTCCTGCCCACGGGAGAGAAGGTAAAGTGGGGCAGGGCGACCCGCAAGTTCGCCACGGGCTACAATTTGCGTGATCTGTGGATCGGGAGCGAGGGTACGCTGGGAGTGATCACCGAGGTCACCCTGAGACTGGTTCCGAAACCGGCTGTTTCCCGTACCTTTTTGGCGGCTTTCGCTTCGGAGGAGGAAGCCCTGCAGGGGCCTTTCGCCTTGGGTAGGCTGGGAATTCGGCCGTCGATTCTGGAGTTTCTGGACCAATGGACGGTCTCCGGGGTGGAGAGCTACACGGGCAAAACCGTGCTGGAGGGAACTTCGGGACTGCCCGTGCTGCTGGTGGAGCTGGATGGCCATCCCGCCCAAGTGGAAGAGGATGCGGCCAAGCTCCTCCAATGGTTTTCCGAGGCGGCGGTTTCACACAAGGCGGCCGCGAACGGGGAGGAGGCCGAGGAATTGTGGGAGGTGCGCCGAAAGGGTTCGCAGGCAATGAAGAAGCTGGCCAACACCAAGCTGAACGAGGATGTGGTGGTGCCCCTGAAGCGACAGGCTGAGCTCGTCGCCTTCGTGAACGGCCTGCGTGAGGAGCACGACTTGCGCATCGGCACCTTCGGCCATTGCGGGGACGGGAACCTGCATGTGAACTTCATGTACGACCGGGAGGATGCCGACGAGGCGGAGCGAGCCCGCATCGCCTTGGGCGAGCTCATGCGCAAGGTGGTGGAACTGGGCGGCGCCATAAGCGGCGAGCACGGGATTGGGTTGGCCAAGACCGAATTCGTGCGACTCATGTTCAACGACGCCGAGTGGAAAACCATGCAGGCGATCAAGAAAACGCTCGACCCGAACGGCATCCTGAACCCCGGAAAAATCTTCGAGCCCTTCCGACCTTGGGAGCACGTTCCCGTAAACGTAACCTTGCCATGGGAGAATGAACCGGAAGAATGTCAATCTTCACCATGATGAAAACAATATCCTTACTTTTCCTATTCCTCGCCCTGAACGCGGTCGGACAGGACGCGGGAGCCTTGCACCCATGGACCGACTTGAAGGGCCGTACCCTGCAGGCCAAGTTCCTCAAGGCCGACGCCGCCAGCGTAACCATCGATTGGAATGGCCAGGTGTTTGCCCTGCCTCTGAATACCCTGAACCCGGAATCGCAGGCGCTCGCCTCCAAACTGGGCGCCAGATCGAAGCCTTCCGGTCCCGCCGTAACCGGTATCCATCCGTGGACCGACCTGAAGGGGCGTACCCTGCAGGCCCGTTTTCTCAAGGCCGACGCCACCAGCGTTACCATCAACTGGAACGGGCAAGTATTCACGCTGCCTCTGAACACGCTTCAACCTCAATCCCAAAAACTTGCGGCCAAGCTGCGAGCCGCCGCTCGGCCGAAACCGCCGGCGGGCTCGACTTCTCTGGGACTGGAGGCGACCGATCCTGAGGGCGAGTTAGACCTTTCCGCCGAACAGGTGTGGACGAGTTCGGACGGCAACCCGCTGAAGGGGCGGTTCGTTGAGGTGAACGACGCCAATCTCACCCTTTCCACTTTAGGCGGTCGTCGTGAGGTGACGATTCCCCTAAGCAGGCTTTCCGTGGACTCGCAGGCCTTGGCCAAGAAGCTGAAGACATTGGCTGTCTCCGAGGCCAAGAAGCTGGCCGCCCTCGCCAAGACCCGCTCGAAAATGAAACTCCCGAAGGTGACCGAGGCGGATCTGGACCGGGAACACGATTGGAATAGCTCGGAAAACCAGGCAATCAAGGCTACCTTCGTGGATGCGAACGACGAGTACGTGACCATTTTCTTGAGTGACAATCCTACCCGGACGTTCGAGTTGCCGTGGACCAAGTTCAACCCCACTTCCCAAGCCTTGGCCGAGGCCCTACGTCGGAAGAAAGAAGAGATTATGCCGAAGAATCCTAAGATCATTCCCGCCAAGGGTGGTCGAATGGCTGCTTATGGCAGTGGGCGTTTTCGAGGTTACAATTCTATTTTTCAGAGTGTGCTATACGACGTGGCCCTGCACCAGAACGGAAACGTCGTGCACCTTTGGCTGAAATCTCCGGGAAGTTCCCGCAACGCTACTGATGGCAAACGTGCAAACGAACGACCGATCGCCATTCATTTCAGTTCTCATTACTATGATCGTTCCGATCCCGAGAGGGTTCGCCATCGCCATCGTAAGATTGTTGCTTACGACGTGTCGCCCGAGCCTTCCATGGATCGTGAAATTACGACCCTAAGCGGCACTTTCGATAACAACGGTACCTTTGAGTACGAGATGGAGATAAATCATAGGGGCCTTGGTTTCTGGGGGAAACTGAAGGACCCCGCAGGGGAGGAGTGGCCAACTCGAATGAGCATTGGAGTTCGTACCCCGGACGTCGCCCCGGAAGCCATCAACATGAGCATGGAGCAGATCATGCCCATCATCGGCGACGGCGCCCTATACATCGACCCAATTGAGGAAAAACGGGCCAAGCTCCCCTTTACCGAAAAGTGGGATGACTTAATGCGAAGGTTTAAGGGCAACGACTGGAACCCTATCAAGTCGGCCGAGCTCATGGGCAAGCCGTTTGGGTCTCACAAGATAAAGGTGACTCCCACTAATACGAAGGGAATGCGCTTGGCGTGGGGCAAGGGATACTCGGGAGTTTTTCCCTTTCAGAGCGTTCACATAGGCTACACTTCTGAAGATGATAAATACCGGTACGGGGTCCCGAAGAACAGGCGTCTCAACATATTCGCAACTCGCGGGACGTGAGAGTTCGTTTTCGTTCCTGTCCCGGGCTTGCCGGTCTGGCCCCCCGGTGCGCGCA
>JACNJI010000101.1 GCA_014382645.1 Verrucomicrobiota bacterium
GTGGCGCGCGGTCATTGAATTGGATGGAGACGTAGGCGCAGCCCAGCAAAGGGATGGTCAACAGGATCGATTGAGCTACTGGGGACCCGACGTTCATTAGGCGGCGTCCAAAACTATTCTTCTACTCCTGCAAAGGCCCGATGGGAGTGTTCCAGCCAGCCATATCGCTCGGCTTGGTGCCTCCTTTGCGTCGACCTTTGCCTCGTGCCCAAGTACCGTTGAAGGGACCCACGAAATCGACCTTGAGGTCGGGTTTGATCGCATCCTCCAGTCCAGCGGCCCAGATGCAGGCATTGATCAGGAGGCGCCGGTAACCATCGCTTTCGATGTCGTTGGATGCCCCGTAGGTGCTGGTGAATACGCGGCCCTTTGTCTTGCCGTCCTTACCCAGATAGTGGCGCGTCCAGGCTCCGGGAACGGGTTTGCGGGTCTCGTCGTCGGGCGAATCCGGGGACATTCCCTTGAGGGGCTGGGCCATGGCCAAGGTAGTGTAAGGCTTCAAGGGGTTGGTGTTGTAGCCGCCGCACTGTGCCCACATGTTCTTCACGCCCCGCAGAATCGGATGCTTGGCCTGTTCGGGTACGATGTCGAGTCGCGTACTCGAACGGTGGTTGCCGCCATAGTGGCCAGCCCATTTTTCGCCCAGTACCTGGCGACCGAAGCCGTCCTTGTATTCGTCCCCGCCGAAGCCGTTGTTGTATTTTGCATACGGGCTGTCCTTGGGGATCTTGTTGAATCCGTGGGTGGCGGTGCGGAGCCCGACGATGGGTCCGGCCCGATCCAAATAGTCCACGAAGTGCTTCATCTGGTCTTCCGGCCAGTTCTGGAAGCGAGTGAAAACCACCATGATATCCGCCTTCGCCAACTCCTCGATGCCAGGCACGTTATTGGCCCCTGGCTGTATTTCGCCTTTGGCGTTGACCCCGAAGACAACGGAGCACTTGAAGCCATGGTGCTTGGCCAAGATACGGGCAAGGGCAGGCAAAGTCTCTTCGGAGCGGTATTCGTGGTCGCTCGCTATGAATACGAGGTGTTTACCTTTGCCGAGACCTTGTGCGCCTTCGTAGACGAGAGGGGCGGCGGCAAAGCCACTTATGCAGGAGGTAACTAAAAGAGTAAGGATTAGGATTGGTTTAGTGAGCATGCCGATAAGCCTAGGAAGAGAGCTTTGTTTAGCAAGGCTTAGGTCACTCTTGACAAGAAAATTATTTGTTAAAAGCTCCTTGTGTCTTGAGCTGCCGTCGAGTTGTAGGCAATTAATACTAAGGTAGCGCTTATGTTGAAAAATCTCTTCGATATCCTTTTGGGAAATATGCCTTGGTTCGCCATGTCTTTGGTTTTGGGATTCCCTCTGTCCGGCGAACAGGGGTTGCATAATCGAATCGATGATCTTGTTTGGGCCAAAGCCGGTGACGTCCCTTTTGCCGAAACCGCGGATGACGCCGGCTTCCTGCGGCGTGTCACGCTCGACCTGTCGGGCAATATCCCCACTGCTGGCGAAGTGTCCGAGTTTCTGGCGGACAAGTCGAAAGGAAAGCGTAAAGAGTTGATAGACCGCTTGATCGCCGGCGACCAGTTTGCCGCCCATTGGACGGAACGATTTTCGGTGATGCTTCTGGAACGCTTGGACCAAGGCAAAGTCCCGAAAGGGGAATGGGTCAAATTCCTGAAGCAAACTCTTCGCAAAAAACCTCTATGGGACGTTATGATTCGTCAGATGATCGAAGCCAATGGGCAGGGTGTGGACCGCCCGGCAATGAAGTTTCTAGGCACGGTCGATCACCATGCCATGACGGAGAACATCGCTCGGCTTCTCCTCGGCATGGACCTGACCTGCGCCAAGTGTCACGACCACCCGTCGGTAAACGAATGGAAGCAAGCTCATTATTGGGGATTGTTCGCCTATCTCAACCAAACCAAGCAAGCTACCCATAAAAAAGAGGAGAAGGTCTACCTCGTGGAAGGACTTGCGGGAAAGAAGGTGGAATTCGAGTCCGTCTTCGATCTGGAGAAAATGAGCACAGGGCCACGATTGCCGAATGGAGCGGAAGTGGAGATTCCTCAGTTTGAGAAGGGGGAGGAGTACGAGAAACCGGCCGAGGATGGTTTGCCTGCTGTTCCAAAGTTCCGACCTCGCGAACGTCTTGCGAAAGATTTGACCGCCAAGGAGAACGAACTTTTCTCACGCAACAGCGTTAACCGTATCTGGTTTCTGCTAATGGGCCGTGGTCTCTCCCATCCTCTCGACCAAATGCACGGGAAAAATTCGCCTTCGCACCCAAAATTGTTGGAACTGCTTGCCGGTGAATTCGTGTCTCATGGCTTCGACCTTAAATGGTTGCTTCGCGAAATTATGCTAAGCGAGACCTACCAACGAAGCAGTAGACTGCCGGAAGGCGTGACCAAGGTCGAGCCGGCCAGTTATCGGGTGACGTCGCCCAAGGGCTTAACCCCCGAGCAATTACTGCGAGCCGTCTTGCGGGCCACTGGGAATACAAAGCATGCCAAAGCCCTCAAGGTCGACCCGGAAGCCGAGAAATTCGACCGCAAGGGATATTTCACCGGTAGCAACGTCGAACTCCCGCCATCCTTGGCAGAGATGGAGGCAATTTTCATTCAAACCTTTGGCCGACCACCGGGCGAGGCGGAGGTTGATTTCAGTCCGGGAGTCAACAAGTCGCTTTTCCTCATGAACGACCGCTTGATCGAGCATTGGCTGAAACCTCGGGCTGGAAACCTGATCGATCGGTTGAGCAAAATGGATGCTCCCGATGCCATGGCCAAGGAAATGTATCTTGCCGTGCTTTCGCGCCTTCCGGAAAAGGAGGAGGCAATCTGGATCGCCGATTATCTTGCCCGGAACGAACCAAGACGAACCGCGGCCTTGGGCGACTTGGCTTGGGCCTTGTTGAACTCCGCCGAATTCATGTTCAATCATTGATGCCTGCAACAATACATAGCTCTGCATGCGGCCAAGCCGTACATGGCATCACTAGGCGACGGATGCTTGGTAACTTGGGCGGGCTAGTTGGTTTCGGCAGTTTGCTCCATCCCTCCATCGCTAAGCAGATCGAGGAAAAGCAAAAGCAAGTCTGCCTCATCTGGTTGGATGGCGGCATAAGTCAGTATGAAAGCTGGCACCCTTTGCCGGAGAGCAAGTTCGCGGGCCCGTTTCGCAGCATAAAGACCAGCATCCCCGGCATTCATTTCAGCGAACTGTTGCCCAACACCGCGAAGATCGCCCACAAGATATCTGTCATTCGAACCATGGCGACCAAGGATCCGAATCATTCCACAGGCGTGCCACGTATGCAAAGAGGAGATCCCTTGGATCGTGGCGTGGACTACCCCTATCTCGGTTCGGCTGTGGCCAAATTGCTCGGTCCCGCCGAGCCGGAACTGCCTCCCTACGTATGGATCAAGCCGGGCAACGGAGGATTCATTCATCGGGAGGCCGGTTTTCTTGACGCCCGGTATGGGGCCTTGGCTTTGGGAGATGGTCGACCCCCTGTTCACATCCATCGACCGGACGGCGTGACCGCCGAACTCGACGCTGCCCGAAATGCCCTGCGTCAAAAGGCTAACGAGCGTTTCCGGGCTTATCGCAACACCTCCGATGTCGACGCCTACGAGACGAGCTACGACATGGCTCGGAAGTTGATGGCCCGGAAGGAGATCTTCGACGACGAAAAGCTCGATCCCAAGGACCGCGAACGGTATGGGCTGCATCCCTTGGGAAGACACGTATTGCAAGCCCGCCAGTTGCTTGAGGCTGGCGTTCGCTTCGTCAAGGTGAACAGTTACCATTGGGATACCCATGGCGACAATTTCAACATGTCCCAACGGCTCGTTCCTCAGGCGGACCAACCATTCGCTGCCCTGATCAACGATCTCGACGATCGAGGCATGCTGGATAATACCTTGGTCGTCATGATGAGCGAGTTCGGGCGCACGCCACTTATCAATTCACGCCTTGGTCGAGACCATTGGCCCGACTGTTGGAGCATCGCCTTGGCGGGATGCGGAATAAAACGTGGGGCCATCATCGGCGATACCACCAAGGACGGTGCCTTCGTAAATGGCGAAGGCTACGACGTGGGACATCTCTTCCATACCATATTCAGCGTGCTCGGTATCCAGTCGCATCGCCAAAAGTATCGTCACAAGGGCCAGAAGCTCTCCATTGCCAACGATGACTGCGAACCAATCAAGGAGGTTATGTTGTGAGCGTTCCTCCCCTTGACGTTACCAAGGCCTGGCCGTCCCTCGAACTGGAGCATGGTCGCCAGTTGTTTCGGGCTCAGTTCAGCCCCGATGGACATTGGGTGGCCGCTGGTGGACAAGATAAGCTGGTCCATGTCTGGGAACTGGAGAAGAACGAGAAGAAATCCCTCGACGGTCACAAGACTTGGGTTTCTTCGTTGGTCTTTCATCCCAAGGAAAAGAAGCTTTTTTCGGCTGACTACCAAGGTGTGATTAGGTGCTGGAACTACGAGAAAAGCGACAAACCGGTTTGGACCATTGATGAAGCTGATGGCGACAACGTGCGAGCCCTCGTCGTGACCGCGGACGGTAAGTACTTGATCAGCGCGGGCGACGATGCCGTGATCAAAGTATGGCAGACCCGCAACGGCAAGCTGGCGACGAAGCTCGAAGGTCATCAGGAATGTATCTTCAGCCTAGCTGTTTCGCCGGACGGTAAACACCTCGTCAGTGGAGACCTCTATGGTTCCGTTCGCCAATGGAGCATCGGCGACTGGAAGCAGATCCGCGAACTGGACGCCAAATTACTGCATACTCGAAAGGAAAACTTCATCGCCGACGTAGGCGGCGTCCGTTCCTTAGCTTTCAGCGGAGATGGCAAACTGCTCGCCGTCGGGGGCATGAAAGAAGCCAAAAGTAATGCCTTTTGCCCGGGCAAGCCGACCGTCTTGATCTTCGACTGGGCCACTGGTAAAGTGAAGAACGAGCTAAAAATCAAAGGAAAGAGCGACGGTCCGTTCAATGCCTTGCGATTCCTTGAGGACAATACCTTGGTCGGACATACTGAGATCTTACACACGGCTTCGGAACTGACTTTCTGGAAGATTGATCAACCCGAGCCAATGCATTCCATAAAGAACGGTTCCGGTTACGACCTTAGTCTACACCCGGACAAGCGCCAACTTCTCGTGCCCACTTACGTTCCGGGTGGCAGCAGCGGGAACGGAGGAAGGGGGAAAACGCCTGAGAACTACCTGTCCAACACCTCCGTTCTGCGAATATTCAGTCTGTTTGCCAAACCCGAGGGGAAAAAAGAAGGGTAGACAGTTTTTCCGCGCACTTGTTCTTGCCCTCGATGAATTAGCCTCCAGCATCTACAATATGCGAAAAACCTTCTCCCTTCTTTACCTTCTTTTTTGTAGCTTATTCCTTTCCGCCAAGCCCAATGTGGTGGTCTTCTTGACCGACGACCAAGGCTGGGGCGACCTCAGCTTGAACGGCAACGTCGACCTCTCCACTCCCAACGTCGACTCTCTAGCTAGAGACGGGGCTTCCTTCGATCGCTTTTACGTTTGCCCCGTCTGCTCGCCAACTAGGGCCGAATTCCTCACTGGGCGCTATCACCCGAGGAGCGGTGTATACAGCACATCCGCTGGCGGCGAGCGGCTCGACCTCGACGAAACCACCATCGCCGATCTGTTTAAATCTGCGGGCTACCGTACCGGCGCCTTCGGCAAGTGGCACAACGGCATGCAGTTCCCTTACCACCCGAACGGGCGTGGCTTCCAGGAGTACTACGGCTTTTGCTCCGGCCACTGGGGAAACTACTTCAGCCCGCAGCTCGAGCGAAACGGCAAGCTGGTCAAAGGAAAGGGCTTTTGTATCGACGACTTCACCGACCACGCCATGACCTTCATGGAGAAAAGCGTGCAGGCAAAAAAGCCTTTCTTCGCCTACCTGCCATACAATACGCCGCATTCGCCGATGCAGGTGCCCGACCGCTTCTGGGACAAGTTCAAGAAGAAGGAACTGAAGCTGCATAATCGCGACCCACACAAGGAGAAGCGGCTTCATCAGTTGTGCTCCCTCGCCATGTGCGAGAATATCGACTGGAACGTCGGTCGACTGCTGGCCAAGCTTGACGAATTGAAGGTGACCGACGATACCATCGTCCTGTTCTTTCACGACAACGGGCCCAACGGCGTTCGCTGGAACGGCGACATGCGGGGCCGAAAGGGATCCACCGATGAAGGCGGCGTGCGGTCCCCCTTGCTCGTCCGCTGGCCGAACGGCATCAAGCCAGGGACCGAGCTTCCTCAAATCGCCGCCGTGATAGACCTGCTGCCCACCTTGACCGATCTCTGTGGCATACCCGCCAAGACGGCCAAGAAGCTCGATGGAACCAGCCTGAAGCCGCTCCTAATCGGAAAAGAGGAGGGTTGGCCCGAACGCATCCTGATTTCCCACTGGAAAGGCCGGACAAGTGCCCGCAACCAACGCTTCCGCCTGGACAACAAGGGCAAGCTCTACGACATCCCCGCGGATCCCGGTCAACGCGTGGAAGTGGGCAAGAAACACCCCGATGTGAATGCCCAGCTGTTGGCCGCGGTGAAGAAGTTCGACGCCGAGGTGGCCTCGGAACTGGGGACCGACAATCGTCCCTTCGTGATCGCTCATCCCGGGGCCAAGATGACCCAGATTCCTGCCCGAGACGCCACCGCCCACGGCGGCCTTCAGCGCTCCAACAAGTTCCCTAATTGTTCTTTTTTTTCCAACTGGACCAAAATCGAGGACAAGCTGACTTGGGAAGCCAAGGTGGGCGTCTCCGGCAAATATCTTGCCCAAATGTGGTACGCCTGCCCGAAGAAAGACATTGGCTCCGTTGTCCAGCTGTCCTTCAACGAAGCCAAGGTACAGGCCAAGGTGAGCAAGCCCAATGATCCACCGCTGCGGGGGATTGAGAACGATCGCTCGCCCCGCACCGAGTCCTACGTCAAGGCCTTCAAGCCCATGAATCTAGGCGTAATCGAACTCAAGAAAGGGAAGGGCACGCTCACCCTGCAGGCCTTGAACATCCCGGGGTCGCAGGCCCTCGAGTTCCGCCTACTCATGCTCACCAGAGTGGATGGTTAGAGCAACGCCATGAACTTTGTTCGACTGCTCTATTGCTTTCTTTACTTAGGCTTCTCAAGCATCGCCCAAGCCGCCCCTGAGTG